>CAZYQJ010000346.1:0-6101 GCA_964649925.1 uncultured Litorilinea sp. | reverse complement strand
GGGCGCTTTGGCCGCAGCCTTAGCCGCGGCGCGCGCCTGTGCCGCTGTCTGGACGCCCGTATCGCTGCCGCGCCAGCGGTAGTCCAGTTGCAGCACATCGCGAAAATCCTCCATAACGCCGGTCTTGCCGGAGATATACCAGCGGTCTTGCTTCGGCCAGCGGTAGAGCACCAATGCCCGAATCTGCTGGTTGCTCGGCTGCTGGTTCCACCCATCAATCTCGGCATAAGCTTGCTTGACCCAACCGCTGTTCACATCGAGCCACGGACCGCTCTGATCGGTCTCCGTGATATAGACCGGCAGGTGGCGCATCGCCTGTGGCACCGCGGCCATGAAGTCGGTATAGGCGCGGAACTCGCTGTGATAGTTCTGGAAGGGCGCGCCCAACTTCTCTGCGCTCGTAATCAGTTCAGGGTCGCCGCCATGCGTATAGGTATGCAGCACAAACCCGTCACACTGCGTTGGGCCAAGTTGCTCCAAAATATCGCGAAAGTACTGCACCCAGTCACCGTTGGCATTGCCGGGATAGATCGTCTGTGTATTCCACGGCGCGACCGCGCCCACCAGCACCTGATCATCTTCGTGGCCGGGCAGCCGGTGGATGGCATCACGACAAAGCCGGTAGCAGCGTGCGTATAGGTCTGGCGTGATCACCTCGCCAGGGTTGACCAGTGCGCCGCGCGTCGTGCGGATCTCGGTTGAATGGTCGGGCAGCACATTGAACCGCACCACCAGCCCGCGCCGCCGCGGGTCAGCCTCCGACGGTTCATCGCTGCGCGTGGATGCGTGGCGCGACCAATCCACCTGCACGCCAGGACGCTCCACCGCATAGTTCATCTCATTCCCGATGACCCAGATCTTGCAGCCGGGGCTGGCCGCGACAAAATTGGCGACGCGGCGCGCAAATGGCTCATACAGGCTGCTGTGTGGGATTGTACCCTCGGGGGGGAACCCATGGTTGATGCGGCAGATCACGCCCAACCCATGACGGCTCCAGATCGAGAGGTCCACGCCTTCGTGGTTATCCGGGTCACAGCCAACCGCCTCGGCACAGACAATCCACCCCGGCTTCCCTGCATCGAGCATCAGTTGCTCGCCGCCCGGATCGTGGAAACCGAAGAGATACTCCGAATCGAACAACGGACGACTCATTCGTCCCCCATTATGGTCGTGTTAAGCCGGGCGCGTCCTCAGCCATTCGAGATGGGGGTCTGCGCTCCGTTCCAGGCGCAGGCCCACCCGAGGAGGAGAGCGCAGCGGCCTCCAACATATAGGGCGGCCAGGCGACGGTCTGGGGGTCCAGATACGGCAGCGGGTCCGAATAGCCACCCCAACCATCGGTGCGGGTATAGGGGTGAATGCGGATCGAAAAGTGCAGATGGGGTCCCGTGCTGCCGCCGCTATTGCCGGATCGCCCAATCACCGCGCCTCGCCCCACCTGCTGCCCTACCTGTACTTCGATGGTCTCCAGGTGGGCGTAGATCGACTCCCCCCAGGGATGCGCCAACAGGATATAGTTTCCAAAGCCCCCTGGCTCAAACCCGGCCTGGGCGACTTCACCGGCTGCCGTGGCGAGGACAGGCGTACCCGTCGGGGTCAAAAAGTCGATACCGTTATGCCCCCACAGCGCCACCCCGTCATATGAATAGCGAGTATAGAACCCCGAGTTCTCACCCCATAACTGCGAGATGCCAAACTGCCCTGCAAACGGTTGGCCCAGGAATTTTCCTGCGGTTAGGTTGGGCATATCCGTTCCCGGCAGTTTAGGGGCGCGGCGCAGCAGACGCCCGCCATTGGGGGCCGACTCAGCCACCCACCCCAACACCTCGCCGGAAGTCAGCACGCCGGACACGCGCCACCAACGCAGGTCGTCCGCGGTCAGTGGGCCGCCGATCAGATAGAGCGTTGACTTGGGCAAAAACTCGCCCAGCACGTCGTCATCTCCCTTGCCGCTGTAGCCCGCTGAACGGCGCACACGCACCCCCACCGCGCCCAGCGTCGCCAGGTCGCCCGCCTTAAAGGGCGTCAAATCTTCTTCCACCCACGGTCCCAGCAAGGGGATGCCACCGGGGGCTGTTTCGGCCATCCAGCCGCGCACCGCGCGCCCCTGGGCGTCTGTGGTCTCCACTTCCCACCAGGTCAGATCGTCCACCACGCGCGGGCCTGTCACAAACACCACTTCCGTATCCTGCCAGATCTCGGCGATCACATCATCGGCAGGCTTGTTCATGAACCCAGGCGTGCGCCGCAGCCGCACAAAGTTAACCGTCATGGCGCGGTCGCCCGGCTGATAGCGCGGCGGAGGGGCCGTCTTCGGCTGCACCTTCTCCAGTAACACCTGGCCTGTATCCAATTCCTGTGCAGCCCAGGCCTCGACGGTCGCGCCCGCCACAGTCCCGCGTACGCGCCACCAAATCAGTCCATCACGGCTCTCCGGCCCGGCAACAATCGTCAAGATCGTGCCCAGCGGGATCTCCTGCACAATATCATCCGGCGGCTTATCGACCAATCCAGGGGTGCGGCGGGCATTGACGATGGTTGTCGTCCGCACGCGGTCGCCTACGGTGAACCTCGGCTCCCCGGCGGCCATCGGCGCGGCCGCAAGCGGTTCGGCAGCCGCCACCCGATCCACCAGTTCTGCACCGTCTGGGCCAAACTGCGCCAGCCAGCCTTCGATATGCCGCGCGCCCACCACGCCGACACGCCACCAGATCAGCCCATCCACCTCCTGCGGCGCATCGTCCAGCAAGGTGACTTGGGCCTCCGGCTCCAACAGATGCACCACGTCATCATCTGGCTTGTTGAGATACCCGCCGGTTCTGCGCAGACTGACATAGCTCCTGACAGCCAGCACATCCCCCTGGCGCAGGGGTGCAGCCTCCTCGACCGTGCTGTCCCAACGGTAATTGTGATCCAACGCCGACACGAAATCGGCAATCACCCCGCTTTTGTCGGCGATGCTCCACCGGCTTCCCTCGGGCCATTGATATAGCGCCAGCGCTCGAATCTTCTGTGTACCCGCCTGGCGGTTCCAACGGTCAATCTCGGCATAGGCGCGCTGCACCCATCCCGTATTGACATCAGCCCACGCCCCCACCTGGTCAGTCTCTGTAATGTACGTAGGCAGGTGGCGCATCCCATCGGGCACAGCAGCCAGAAAATCCTGATAGCACCGGAACTCCATGTGCCGGTCGTCAAAGGGAGGCTGCAAGCGAGCGTCGCTCACGATCTGCGCCGGGTTAGGACCATGGGTATAGGTGTGCAGTGCAAACCCGTCACAGCCCGTATCCTGCAGAATGTGTAGTACATCGGCAAAGTACTGCACCCAGTCGCCGCGCGTGTTACCAGGATAGGTCGTCTGGCAGTTCCACGGCGCAACCGCCGCGACCAGCACCAGGTCTGTCTCATGACCGGGCACGCGGTGAATGGCGTCACGGCAGAGTTGATAGCACTTGGCATACAGCGCTGGGGTAATGACCTCGCCGCGCAGTTCGGACTGTACAGGGGAACCGGGCGGAGCGATAGGCGGACCGTAGAGCGCATTAAAGCGTTCAGGCACACCGCGGCGCAGCGGGTCATCCGCCTCGGCGGGCGGGTAGGCGGGAGTGGCTTCGGCCTCCGGCGGCACGGGCCGCCTGGGTCTGCGGCTCAACAAGCCCTTGATCCAGTCCACCAACCGTGTCCACCAGTTGCGGCGCGCGCGGGCCGCCTCCAGCAGCAATGCCTGTTGTGCAGCGCGCGTCCGTGCGCGCTCCGGCATCACCACCGAGGTTCCAGCCTGGGGCCGCTCAATGGCATAGTTGGGTTCGTTACCGATGATCCAAATGCGGCAGCCTGGGCTGGCTTCCACAAAATTCGCACAACGCCGCGCAAAATTGGCATATTGGCTGCTGTGCGGCAGCGTGCCCTGCGGGAAATAACCGTTGTTGAGACGGCAGATCACCCCCAGATCACGCTCACTGATTGGGCGAAAGTCGACCCCGGATCGGTTGGCTGGGTCATGGCCGATGGCCTGGGAGAATACAACCCACCCCGGCGTGCGAGCCTCCACCATCAAATGCTCACCGCCGGGGCCGTGCAGCCCATAGAGCCATCGACTCTCAAATCGCTTGGACGCCATCACATGGCTTTCAGCGCGTTGGGTATTGAGTGGAAAAGGCGACGCCCGTGTACTGGCCTATCCGACTTCATGGCCTACCAGAATCCGTCGTCCTCGTTATAGCCGAACTCCTCGCAGATGCGAGCCACGATGTTCACGACCTGATCATGGGCGCGGCTGTTGCTGGCAATCAGCCCGTTGTGGGCGCGCACATCTCGTTTATTATAGCGCAACGGGTTACCCCAGCAATCTGTCATGCGCCCACCGGCGGCTTCTAATAATGCCTGGGGCGCACACAAATCCCACTCCTTACAGCCAGGGCTTGGGTGGATATAGAGGTCGGCTAGCTGGCGGCTGATCAACCCGACTTTCAACCCGACACTGCCGCTCACACGTTCACTGGTGATCCGCAGCGTGCTGCGAATCTTGTCGGTGATCTGCTGGCGATGGCTGCGGCTGCTCACCATCGTCATGCGGTTGGTCTTGTCGGTGTCGCTGACCTTCAAGGCGATCCGCTCCTCGGCCTCATACAGATATGCGCCCAGGCCAGCCGCCCCAGCATAGAGCAGCCCGCTTTCCGGCTGCATGATCACCCCCAACGCCGCACGCCCGCCGATTGCCAGCCCAATCATGATCGAAAACTCGCCGTTGCGCGCGATGAACTCCTTGGTCCCGTCCAGCGGGTCGATGATCCAGACGCGATCCTTCTCGAGCCGCACCAGATCATCCTTCGATTCCTCCGACAGAACCCCATCCTCCGGGTACTCGGCCTTCACCCGCGCCACAATATGCTGGTTGGCCGAGCGATCAGCTTCCGTTACAGGCTCACGGTCCGTCTTATAACGGACTTCAGAGGATCCAACATAAAACGTATTGACAATCGTCGCAGCCTCGCGCGCCAGCCTACATGCGAATTGCAGTTCAGCCGTCAGATCAGTTACATCAACGGATTCGGTCATGCTGATTATCTTCCCCAACTCCATCAGGTATCATTTCCGGTATAAGGCGGTAGGATTGTAGCAACAGATTTCAGGCGCGGCAAGTCACTGATCGAGTAATAAGGTACGAACACAGCGAACGCCCAACCACGCGGCACTCGCTTCCCCCGGCATCACCGTCTGCGCCGTCACCGCCAGCGCTTCGGCGGGATCGCCATAGCTCCCGCCCTTCACCACATACGCAGGCGGGTCCAGCTGCACCTGTGTGCTGCCCGCCATCCCGGCCACGCCGAGCGGGCTGTCGCCCGCCCGCCCATAGTGATCGACCGCCACCGTATCACCCAATCCGGAGGCCTCGCTGTTGGCGCGCTGCACTTCAAATTCCGCCCCCCAGGGATAGCGATAGTGGCGATTGGTCGCGGGCGCGTACCCGGCAGCCACCTCCCATTCCTCTGCTGTTGGCAGCCGTTTGCCCGCCCACCGGCAGTACGCAGCCGCAGCCTCCCAGGGGATATGGACCACCGGGAAATCCGCAAAAGCCGGGTCCAGAAAATAATTCTGGCGGGTGGCGCTGTGAACACTGTCGGGCCACGGGCACGCGCCTTGTCCAGCACAGCGGCGGTACGCCCGGTTGGTCGCCTCATAGCGGTCGATCAGAAAGCCATCCAAGCTGACCTGCCGCTCTGCGCCGGACACCCCCGGGTCTTGCACCCAATAGCTTCCCGGCGGCACTTCCACCATGCCGCGCGGCTGCCGCACCCTGACCTGCCACCACACCAACCCCGCCAACACGATGAGCAGCGCAGCGGCCATCAACCAGCGAGCGCGGCCTGCACGCGGCGTCCGCGGCCTTCCCACCCGCTGCGCCGCAGTGCCCACGCCCAACCCGTCCACGCGGCCCTGCGTCAGCGCGTCGACCATCCTCTCCGCGCGCTGCGCCTGCACGCCCCCTCCGGTCAGCGCAAGGGTGCGTAGCTGGGCCTCTAACAGGGGCCGCCAGGCCGCGCCGTGCGGGTCTTGTTCTGCCAACCAGTTGACCGTGTCCGCGCTCAGCGGCGGCTCCC
>CAZYQJ010000345.1:0-6101 GCA_964649925.1 uncultured Litorilinea sp. | reverse complement strand
TACACTGCTCGCAGGGAGAAGAAGCGATGCGGTCTCATCCAACACTCAACGTCGAAGACATTACCCCTGACCCTGAACTGGTCAGGCAACTGCCGTCCAGCCTGGCGCTCTATTACCTGGCGCTACCGCTGGGCCGCGAGGACGGCCAGGTCAGCGTAGCCCTGGCCCACCCCGAAAATACGACCGCGCTGGCCGTCCTCAGCCGGTGGTTGGACGGCGCGGTGATCCCGGTGCGCGGCGCAGCAGGTGCGATCCGCGCGGCCCTACAGCGGCTTCAACCGGCCCAAGCACTGCCTGATGCCGCTGTGGTGGGCTGGAGTGCGGATCGCACCTGGACGCCCGTGGTCGCGGCCTGGACAGAGTTCTTGGGTGCTGCCCTCGGTGCACCCACGGCCCTGCACGAAGCCGCACCGGATGCGCCAGCCGATCTCGCCGTGCCCCCTGCCCCTTACCGGCTGTTGGTGCTCAGCCTGTGTCCGCCGCTGGCCGCGGAGACCCTCTGCAGCCAGGCGACCGCACCGCTGCTGATCCTGCGCGATCCGGGGATTTACCCCGTGCGCCGTATCCTGGTGGCGCTGCGCGGCTTTTCCTCCGACGACCATACGCTGGCCTTTGTGGCTGCCCTAGCCCAGCAGACCCGTGCCGGCGTCACCCTGCTGCCGCTCTATCTTTCGCCCCAGGACAGCCCGGAGCAGGGGGCGCTGCGCGAGTGTTTGCGCCGCTTTGAGGCGGGCGGCATGCAGACCACCCTCAAACTGCGTCACGGGGATCAGGTGGCGCAGATTGTCGACGAAGCCGGAGCGGGCGGCTATGACCTGCTGGTGCTGGCTGCCGAGGGAGTGGGCGAGTTTGTGGGCCGTGTGCTGGCTGAACTTGACCGGCGGCCAGGGATCGCACGCGCGCCGATGCTGGTGCTCAAGCCGGTCTATTTCTGATGCCAACAGGAGCGCAATGACTAGAAAGCAGAGGACATGATGACACTACGTAGACGGAGCGGGATATGGCTGATCGGGCTGGCGGCCTTGATCCTGGTAGGCTGCGATAGCAGCGGCCCGGTAGCGGCTTCGGCCAACCAGCGCACGACCGCCATCAGCGTGTCCGGCGCGTTTGCGCTCTTCCCAATGATGACCGTCTGGGCCGAGGCCTACACGGAGGCCCACCCGGAGGTGACCTTTGATGTGCAGGCGGGCGGCGCGGGGAAGGGCATGACAGACATGCTCAACGGCGCGGTCGATATCGCCATGCTCTCGCGCGAGCCGCGGCCCGAAGAATTGGACCAGGGATCGTTCCTTGTGCCTGTGGTGATCGATGCCGTGGTCGGCACCTTCAACGTCGAAAATCCCTATGCCGCGGAGATACTGGCGCACGGGATCACGCCGGAAGAGGCGCACCGCATCTGGATCAGCGGCGAGGTCACCACCTGGGGCGAATGGCTGGGCAATGACTCCTCAGAAGCCATCAACGTCTACACCCGATCGGATTCGGCGGGCGCAGCCGAGATGTGGGCGCTCTTTGCCCAGGGGGAAGCGCAGGAGGACCTACAGGGCATCGCGGTCAACGGCGACCCCGGGCTGGCTGAGGCTGTGCGCCAGGACCCGCTGGGCGTGGGCTTCAATAACATCGGCTTTACCTATGACCCGGCCACCGGCCTGCCCAACGAGGGGCTGCGGGTGATCCCGATTGACCTTGACGGCAGCGGGCAGATCGAGCCGGACGAGGCATTTTACGACAACCGCGATGCCGTCACCCAGGCCATAGCCGACCAGGTCTATCCCTATCCCCCGGCGCGCGTGCTTTACCTGGTGACCAAAGGCCCGCCAAGCCCGGAAATCCAGGCGTTCTATCGGTGGGTGCTGGGCGAAGGACAGGCTTTTGTCCATGACGCCGGGTATGTGGCGCTGACCGGAGAACGCATTGGCGAGGCGATCCAGTTGCTGGATGCAGCCGAATAGAGGAGTGACAATGGAGGCAACTCACGAACGTGTTCTGAGACGTATCGCCGATCAGACACGGCGCAGGCCTAGCTACCGGCTGGGCCTGCGCCGCACCCTGCTGGACTGGACGGCGCAGCGGCTCTTTGGCCTGGCCGCGGTCGCGGTCGGCGTGATGGTCTTTGTCATCGGCGGGACGTTGCTCGCGCGCAGCCTGCCGATTCTGCGCGCCTACCCGCTGGCCGAGTTGATCCAGGGACAGACGTGGCAGCCGATGCGCGGGCTGTTTGGCTTTGCGCCCTTTTTGGCGGGCAGCGTGGCTGTCACCGCGGTGGCGATGGCGCTCGCCGTGATCCCGGCGGTGCTGTGCGGCGTCTACCTGGCGGAATATATGACGCGGCGCACACGCACGCTGCTCAAGCCCGTCCTTGATCTGCTGGTCGGTATTCCTTCGGTGGTCTACGGGCTGTGGGGCGTGCTGTTTATTGTCCCGCTGGTGCGTGACTATGTTGGCCCCTGGGCCGACCGCACACTGGGCCAGACCCTGCCGTTTTTGAGCCGCACCAACCCCAGCGGCTACGGGGTGCTGACCGCAGGTTTTGTGCTGGCCGTGATGGTCTTCCCCCTGATCGTGGCCGTGACCGAGGAGGTCATGCGCAGCGTGCCGCGCGAGATGCGCGAGGTGACCCTGGCCCTGGGCGCGACCCGCTGGGAGACGACGAAATGCATCGTGCGCCATGCCAGCCTGCCCGGTATTTTGGCCGCGATCGTGCTGGGCTTTTCGCGCGCCTTTGGCGAAACGCTGGCGGTGATGATGACGGTGGGCAGCGTCGCCCGCATCCCTACGTCACTGTTCGATGCGGCCTATCCGCTGCCCGCGCTGATCGCCAACAACTACGGCGAGATGATGTCAGTGCCGCTCTACGAGTCGGCGTTGATGGGGGCTGCGCTGCTGCTGCTGGTCGTGGTGGTCTGTTTCAATGTGGCGGCGCGCTTCATGGTCGAGCGGCTGGTGCGAAAGGGGAACGTATGACGCGCAAACAAAGACGCCACCTGGAAGCGTGGTTTTTTACCTGGCTCATGCGATTGTCGGCGCTGGGCGCGGTGGGGGTGCTGGGGCTGATCCTGGCCGTCATCGTCTGGCGCGGCGTGGGCGCGCTCAGTTGGGAGATGATCAGCCAGCCGCCGCAGGGTGGATTCTATCTGGGCGGCGGCGGCGGCATCCTCAACGCCATCCTGGGGTCCATCTACCTGGCAAGCGGCGCGACGTCGCTGGCGTTGGGGCTGGCTGTGCCCGTGGTCTTCTACCTGCACACCTATGCCGCCAGCCGCAGACAGCGCCATGCCGTGCGTCTGGCGTTGGACATCCTGTGGGGCATCCCCAGCATTGTCTACGGGGCATTTGGCTTTGCGCTGATGGTCTGGTTGGGGCTGCGCGCCTCGCTGCTGGCGGGCATCATCACACTGGCGTTGGTCGTGCTGCCGATCCTCGCGCGCACGTTGGACGAGGTGGTGGCGATGGCCCCACAGTCTTTGCGCGCTGTGACCTTGGCGTTGGGCACGACCCGCTTTGAGTGGATGGGCGTGCTGCTGCGCCAGACGGTCCCTGGCCTGATCACTGCGGTGCTGCTCGCCTTTGGCCGCGGCATCGGCGACGCGGCATCGGTGCTCTTCACGGCGGGTTACACCGACCGTATGCCCGACTCGCTGCTGCGCCCCACGGCATCGCTGCCGCTGGCCGTCTTTTTCCAACTCAGCACCCCCTTCCCCGAGGTGCAGGCACGCGCCTATGCGTCGGCGTTGGTGCTGACTGTGCTGATCTTCGTCATCAGCCTGCTGGCACATCTCTCGCTGGCGCGTCTGGGCCGCCATGTGATCCGTTAGGAGTGTGATGCGATGCGTTCACTAGAAGTGCGCGATCTCAACGTCTGGTATGGCGAACGGCATGCCCTGAAAGGGATCAGCGTGGACATCCTGCCGCGCCAGATCACCGCCGTGATTGGGCCGTCGGGCTGCGGCAAATCCACCCTGCTCAAGAGCCTCAACCGGCTGATCGAACTGGACGAGACGGCGCGGGTCGAGGGGCAGATTCTGCTCGACGGCACGGACATCTATGACCGTCGCCAGGATGTCACCGAGGTGCGTACGCGCATTGGGCTGCTGGCGCAGAAACCGTTCCCGCTGCCCATGTCGATCTTTGATAATGTTGCCTATGGGCCGCGCGTGCATGGGCTGGCGAATGGCAACCTGAGCGCCATCGTGCAGACGCAGTTGGAAGCGGTGGGGCTGTGGGAGGAGGTCAAAGACCGGCTGCGCACCCCGGCCACTGGGTTGTCAGTGGGACAGCAGCAGCGGCTATGCCTGGCGCGCACGCTGGCAGTGGAGCCGGAGGTCTTGTTGTGCGACGAGTCCACGGCATCACTGGACCCGATCTCGGCGCGCGGCATTGAGGCGTTGATCCGCAGCCTCAAGGACCGCTATACCGTGGTCTTGGTCACGCATGACATCGACCAGGCGCAGCGGTTGGCGGACCAGGTGATCTTTATGTGGCTGGGTGAGTTGGTCGAGCATGGCCCCACGCAGCGCTTTTTCACCGATCCTGAACAGGCATTGACGCGCGCCTACCTGGCGCGCGAGGTGGGGTGAGTTGGGGAGTAGGGACAGCGGTTCTTGCCGGTCGGGAATCAAGCCCCCACGGTGGCTATTTGCAGGGGATCGGGCTGCCATTCCCCTGTACTATCTCTGCCCCTATTCCCTAATGATGGTGGTGATGCCCCTCGCCCAGCGAGAACGGCCCCAACAGCGGGCGCAGCCGTCCCAGGCGGTCATGGTGCAGCACCAGCAGACAGGCCAGCCCGGTCGTGATCGGCACCGCCGCGATCAGCCCTAGCGACCCCACCAGCGTGCGCACGATCTCTTCGGTGACAAACTCGCGGTTGACAAAGACGCCAAAGCGCTCACCCCCCTGCGTCACCAACAGCAGCAAGGGCAGCGCGGCCCCGGTATAGGCCAGCACCAGCGTGTTAACGGTCGCCGCCACATGGTCCTGCCCGATGCGCATTGCCTGCCGATAGAGGCGCGCAAACGCCAGCGCGGGGTTCGCTAGATGGAGTTCGAAGACCGCAGAGGCCTGGGTGATCACCAGGTCATCCAGCACCCCCAGCGCGCCGATGAGACTGCCGCTCAACACCCGCCCGCGCAGGTCGATGGCAGCAGGGGCCTGCTGGCTCAAGAACATCGCCTCCTCGCTGCCAAACCCCGTCAGGTGTGTCAGGTCGATAAAGACATAGGCGGTTAGCCCCGTAATCGTCAACGCCATCAGCACGCCCAGCACCGCCGCATGGGTCTTGAGCGTCCAGCCATAGACCAGGTAGAGGGTGACGGCCAGGATGATGAACGCGCCTACGGTGCTGACTGCCACGGGATTTCTCCCGGCCAGGATGTTGGGCAGGATCAAGGTCAAGATCACGGTAAAGCTAAAGATCATCGAGGCCATGCTGCGCACCCCTTTCCAGCCGCTGAGGAGAACGCTGGCGACCACAAACAGGCCCGCCAGCCAGATCAGCGCCGGGGTGCGTACAAAGTCCACGAAGTAGGCGCGCCAGGATCCGTCCTCACTGGGGTGGACGCTGACCATCACGCGGTCGCCCACATCCAGCGAGACGCCGGGCGCGGCGAGGACAGTGCGCCCGTAGTCCAAGGTCCAGCGCGCACCCCTCCACGGATCGTCCAGCCCTTCCACCGCGACGACCTGATAGGGACGCTGCGTCCCCATCTCTTCCACCACGCCTTCTTCGATCACAGCGACCACGCGCGCCTGCACAGCAGTTTCCTCCGCGGTGACGGGCGGCTCTACGGCCCGTCGCGCGTTGATGGCGGAGATCAGGCGCGGTACAAAGTAGATCAGCGCCACGATGACGAAAAGGTCGATCAAGATCACAAGGTACAGCGGGAGAGAAAACGATTTTCGCATAGCCGGTTCTTTCAAGCTAGGATGATCAGGTCACGGCAGTCCGCCCATTCCCGATCATAACAGCAAAGTTGGGAAGGTGAGGAATATGGGCACAGTAGGTCAGGGGGGACAGCCTGACCTGCGCGCCAAACAGGTGACCGGCACTGGTGCAAGTGCCGGTCACCTGTGTTTGTGGGGTGACTGAAGGATTATACGGT
>CAZYQJ010000344.1:0-6103 GCA_964649925.1 uncultured Litorilinea sp. | reverse complement strand
AAAGGACCTGATCCTCGTAAGGGGATTAAGACGAAGCTGTAGACGGGAAGGAATCGGGCGCTCATGAGTGTGTCCGAAAGGACCTGATCCTCGTAAGGGGATTAAGACAAATCGGGTAATAGTGGCTCCTGCCGTTCCCCAGGTCGGTCCGAAAGGACCTGATCCTCGTAAGGGGATTAAGACGAACTGCCCGGCTACTGGAACCAGTGCGCCAAAATCGTCCATATCCTTGACTATCTCGCCGCCCTGCGCGGCGTGGGCAGCATGGCGCACTGGCACGCCGACGCCGCCGCCGACCTGCTGGCCAGAGCGGTGCGCGCCGATCATGTGTAACTGGATCGTGTAAGGAGGAATGGTTCACAAGGGAGGCTGCTATGGCACGCCGCAAACAGGCAAAACGCGATACAACCGTCAAGCGCAACGAGTATATCGTCCGCAGCGATCATCCTTTGGTCTCGCGTGAGGCTCGGCGCACAAAGGCGCAGTGCAACATCTGTGGCCGGTATATCGAAAAGGGTATGCTGCGGTCCCATGTACGGCAGGTCCACAAATCCAAAGCGCCGCAACTCCGGCTGCAGGAGATCCGGGACGATCCGGCGCTTGCTGTGCTGCGCGGCTATGCCCTCTCCAAATCCCCGCACGAAGTAGATAGAGATCAGTGGGATACATTGACCGCCTATATACAGGAAGTCCAGTGGCTTGCCAAGTGTCATGCAGCGCAGCTTGACCCCAAAGTCTTAGCCGAAGTACAGCGCATCTTGCGTTGGGTTGAGCGCGCCTTTACTGACGGCTGGATCCGAATTGGGAGGCCGCCCAAGGGCCGTACAAACGAGAACGATTTCTTAGAGCCGCCCGAGTACAAATCGCCGTTTGTCCACATCGTGCGTGGCGGTTTGCCCGGCTCCGGGCGCAGAAGTTAGTCCATCACAGGAGTTTATTGATGCCCCCATGCCCCTCTTCACCGTGACGAGAAACCTGTCACGCCGTCGACAACCCGCCCGTTCCCTCGTGCCCCGGCCTCAAGAGACGCGCATCGACCGCGTATAGCCAGGTATGAAAGGATCCTAGTCGTTTCGGAGATTGACTCGATGTAACCCTCCATAGCCTTTGCATGGGTCCTGAGTCAGTGCTGCCGAAACGGCAGAACGACAGTAGAATCGGACAGCCCCCTATGATCAAGCTTTTGCACACCGCCGACATCCACCTGGATTGCGCATTTCGCTTCCTCGGCGAGCGCGGCCAGGCGCATCGCCAACAGATTCAAGCGACCTTTGACCGCATCATTGACCTGGCTCACTAAGACGGTTATCACCTATTGCTGATTGCCGGCGATCTCTTTGATGGCCCCTACCCGACGCGCCGGACGGTGGAGGCCGTGCCCCTGGCCGACGCCGTGGTGCAGGACATCCAGCGCCTTGCAGGCCGCCAACTCCTGCCCACCGTCAAAGACGGGGAAGCCGCATCCACACCCGACGGCACACTGACCCCGGCCCCCGCGGTGATTGAAACGCCGGTCTACCGCCGGGAGGCGGGGCTGTGGGCACATCCGAAGGTTTTCGTCAAGACCGTCTTCGACGCCCATCGCGGGCCGCTGGGCCAGGCGCGCTTCGTCTTGGCCGACCAGGTGGGCCTGGGCAAGACGCTCCAATTGGCGATGTCGGCCCAGTTGATCGCCCTCACCGGCACCCAGCCCATCCTCATCATTTGCCCCAAAACGCTGGTCTGGCAGTGGCAGAACGAGATGAATGACCTGCTCGATATGCCCTCAGCGGTCTGGGATGGCCGCCGCTGGGTAGACGAGCACGGCATCGAGTACCCCGTCTATGGGGTGGAGGGCATCCGTAAGTGCCCGCGGCGCGTCGGGATCGTCTCGAACGGGCTGATCAAGCGCCGCTCTCTGGCTGCTGATGAACTGCTCAAACAGCAGTACGACTGCGTAATCCTGGATGAAGCGCACCACGCGCGGCGGCGCAACCTAGGCGAGCATCGCGAGCATGAAGCGCCGGACCCCAACAACCTGCTGCGCTTTATGTACGAAATCGCCACCCACACACGCAGTTTGCGTCCATCTTGTGTCTTGGGTTTCTTACGGTTGGACCGATGGGGGGCAATCATCTCAACTTGACGCTCTGCCTGGAGGCGTTGGTCAAGGGGGGTCAGAATCATAGGCTTTGTCACCGATAAGGCGTTGGGGAGCGTCATCGACAAAGGCCGCATCTCGCGTAGCTTCGACGAGGGTGACCTCATGCGGCGCAGCACTGCCTGCGGATAGGGCGATAGGAAGACCATTGCCGTCTGCCACTGCCATGAGCTTTGACCCTTTGCCCCGCTTGGTCTTTCCCACCCCGTCGCCCCCTTCTTAGCGATAGTCGTCCGCCAGATCTTTGCGTGGTATATCGCCGGAGAGTCCAGAGCGGCAATGCGCCGGTATCTACACGACAAGGGAGTTCAGCCTCGTCGCGGCACTTTCTGGTCCCCTGCTACCATTGGCAAGATTCTGGCCGGTGAGTTTTACGCCACGGGCCAGATCATGACGACTCTTGACGGAGTTTCCTATACCATTCTCTGTCCGCCCATCATCCCGAAAGCGGTGTGGGAAAAGTCCTTGGAGGTGCGCAAGGCCAATAAACGCAAGCCGAAGCATGTAAAACGTGACTATTTGTGTGCCGGCTTGGTCTATTGTGCCTGCGGCTGGCGCTGCCATGGCCGCTCTGTCCATTCCAATCGTGCCAAAGGCTATACGTCCGTTAGCGGTGTCTACGCGTGCGCTCACGACATTCTCCCTGAGACCCAACCTGCTACATGTGTGAACACCATCGGGTCACAGAAAGTTGATACCTATGTCTGGGCCCAAGTCAAGCGTGTTTGCGAGAATCCAGCTATCCTGCAAGATGTCATCCATGCAAAACTCGTCGATCTTGAGGCAAAGCGCGCTGAATATGAGGCCGCTGTCACCGATTTGCGACGGCGACTCGAAGGCGTTGCGCAGGAGCGCCACTGGGTGATTGAGCAGGCGCGTAAGGGGAACATTAACGAAGCCGATATGGTGAAGCAGTTGGAGGATGTGAGTCGTCAGGAGCACGAACTACAGCGCCAGGTAGGGGACTACGAGGCTTTGTTGGCACGTCAGGGACAAGCCGCCAACCTGGCAAATTGGACAGGCGATTTCTTGCGCCACATCAGCGCTGGGATGGATGCATTGGAAATCGATGTAGGCAAGTTGGACAGCGAGCAGCTTAGGGCATTTCATCGTGAGTTCGAAGCCTGGCAATACGCAGACAAGTTTCCTGGCGACCTGGTCGCCCAGCTGCGCTGGGCCATCCTTGAGGAAAAGCGGCGTGTCGTGAAGACGCTCGTGGAAAAAGTCGTGGTAGGCCGTATCGAGGGTCAACGCGGTCGCACGATGGGCGAAGTGTCTGCGCTGGGGGGCTGTGCAGACTTCCGCTACTCGATAAAATCCAGCGACTGGTGGCGGAAATAAGTATTGTAAAGATTGGCGTAGTGGCCACCTTGTGCCAGCAGGGTGCTGTGCGATCCTTCTTCGATGATGCGCCCGCGTTCTAGTACCAAGATGCGGTCGGCGGCTTTGACCGTGGAAAGACGGTGCGCGATCACGATGGAGGTGCGCTGGTGGAGGATGAGGTCGAGCGCCGCCTGAATTTGTGATTCGGTAAAAGGGTCTACGCTGGCGGTCGCTTCATCCAGGATAAAGATCGCCGGGTCCAACGCCAACATGCGCGCCAGCACGACCAACTGGCGTTGGCCCATGCTCAGACGGCTGCCGCGCTCGCCCACATCGGTCTGCAATCCTTCGGGTAAGGTTTCCATCCAGTCGCCCTTGCCGATCTGGCGGGCAATGGCTTCGACTTCGGCGTCACTCATGCCAGGCCGCGCATAACGAATGTTGTCCGCCACGTTCCCGGCAAAGAGAAAGGGGGTCTGGCTGACGATCCCCAAGTGGCGGCGGTAGCTCTCCAGGTCGAAACTTCGGATATCCATCCCGTCGATCAGCAGGCGGCCCCCTTGAAATTCGTAATAGCGGGTCACCAGTTTGGCAATGCTTGACTTGCCCGCGCCGGTATGCCCGACCAGCGCCACGCTCTCGCCTGGACGGATATGCAGCGAGAAATCCACCAACACCGGCTCATCCGCCGCATAACCAAAGTCCACATGGTCGAACTGGATGTCGCCGCGCAGGTAGCTTACAGGCCGGTTACCGGTCTGCACGACGACCGGTTGGGCATCCATCAACGCAAAGATGCGCTCGGTGGCGCTCAATGCACCCTGGAACTGGCTCCAAAATGCAGACAGGTTGAGCATGGGGAACCAGAAGCGGTCAACGCTGTTGATAAAGAGGAACCAGGCTCCGGCAGTGATGGCCCCGGCGTAGACACTGGCTCCGCCGAAGTAAAGCAGGAACGCTGTCCCCAGCCCGCTGAAGAAGGTCAACGTGGGAAAGAGGCTGCCAAATACCCAGCCGCGGCGCACCTGGATGTCATAGCTGCGTGCATTGACCGCGAGAAACTCGTCATAGATGCCCTGCTCGCGGCGGAAGTTCTTGGCGACCGACACGCCGGTGACCGCTTCCTGGATGCTGGCGTTGACATCGGCAATGGCCTGCTGGCTGTGGCGTGTGATCTGGCGCGCCAGGTTGCGAAAGCGGCTGGCAATGATAAACGCCACTGGGGCCAGGAAGCAGAGCAGCAAGGTTAACAGCACGTTGATCCGCACCAGATAGACCAGCAGTACAGCCACCAGGAGCAGTTGGCTTAGCAGTTCGGTGACCAACACGGCCACGCGGCCAAACTCGTCGGTGTCGCTGGTAATGCGGCTGACGATGCGCCCCGACTGGTATTGGTCGAAGAAGCTGAGGTCGTGGTGCATCGTCGCCGCAAATGCGTCTCGGCGCATGGCCAGGATCACATCGCCGATCAGTTTGCCGGTCTCCACACGGCGCAGCCAGTTCACCCCCCAGTTGAGCACCCCCAACGCCAGCACAGACGCCACCAACAGCCCCACCAGAAAGCTGGTGTTGTCGCCTACCCCGGTCAGGACTTCCACCCCTTGTGCCACCAGGATGGGCAGCGCCGCGCCAAACCCTGCCATCAGCGATACCAGCAGGGCAATCAGCGCCAGGCGGCCCGTCCAGGGGCGAAAGTAGTGGGCGATCCGCCGCACTAATTCGCGCGTGCTATACTCACGGTCATAGGCTTCGTTGGTCAATCCAGCACGTAGGAGGCCCATTGCAGACTCAGATTTCTAGGTGGTCACCTCAAGCGGTTCGGGTTGTGCGGCGCGATCGGCAGGGGTCGCGACACCGTTGACATCTTCACCCACCAGGCTGATCAGGCTCCAGCCAGGTTGCGGTGTGGGCGGGCGCTGCGCCGTCCAGACGCGCACCCGTTTGCCGCGGATCAACATCAGCGGCACGACGGCAGTCCCATTATACCGTTTGCGAAATTCCTCGATGGTGAACTGATCTGTTAGCGCGGTCTTTTTGATCACCGCGCCCTGTTCCAGCAGTTGTTCCAGGCGAGTGTAGGTCGCATCCTTGGCAAAGAGCAACAGCCCCACCCGCTCCGGGTTTGGGTTGCCCTCACGCGCCGATAGTGTAGGCGGCAGTTGATAGACGTTGGACGAACCGAACTCATCTTCGAAATGTCGGCAGGCCAGCGCATTGGCTTCGTCGTTGTTGGTCAGCGCCAGCAGGCGTCCAATCCCAGAGAGGTCGATGTTGGTTTCGACAAAGTCGGAGAGCAGGTTGTCCTGGGTGGCACGCAGCCCGCGCAGCCGTGCCTGGATC
Source organism: uncultured Litorilinea sp. (assembly GCA_964649925.1). GTDB lineage: Bacteria > Chloroflexota > Anaerolineae > Caldilineales > Caldilineaceae > QEUY01. The sequence goes on along the minus strand of CAZYQJ010000344.1, from coordinate 300 downwards.
ACATTATAGCGGTTGGTGTCAATCAGCCGCACGATGAACCCTTCTTTGTGCAGCACCAACGCCAACTCCTGGGCCAGACGGTTCGCGCCCATGATCAAGAACCCCTGGGGATCGGCTTCACGCACGCCGAGCCGCTGGGCAACCCACTTGGCGCTTCCACCTTCGAGGATAACCGTCCCCACAATGATCAGAAAGACCAGCGGCGCAATGACCCGCGCCTGCTCATAGCCGAGCGCCACAAGTTCAAAGGCAAAGAGCGATGAGATGGCCGCGGCCACAATACCGCGCGGCGCGACCCAG
>CAZYQJ010000343.1:0-6136 GCA_964649925.1 uncultured Litorilinea sp. | reverse complement strand
AGCCGCGCCTCGCGATGCACGCTGCTGAACGAGTTGACAGGCGGGAACGTGGGGGTCAGCGTGGGGCCACACCAATCGCCAAAGCAAGTCTGAACCAGGTCGAGCGCGCTGCGGGTCTCGACATCGCCCACCACGGCCAGGATCGCGCCGTTAGGGGTGTAGGTGCGGGCATGGAACTCGGCCAAGTCCTGGCGTTGGATGGCGTTGACCGTTTCACGATACCCCAGGATGTCGCGGCCATAGGGGTGATTGGGGTAGAGTGCGGCGTAGAAACGCTGCATGGCGACCTGGGCCGGGTCCTCATCGCGTTCCTGGATGGCGACGAGCCGTTGGGCGCGCACCCGGTTCACATGTTCTTCCGGAAAGGTCGGGCGGCGCAGCACATCCGCCAGGACTTGCAGCATCAGGGGGAAGTCTTCACTCAGACTGGTGACGCCAAAGCCTGTGGTGTGGTCGTCGGCGCTGAGTGCGAGATGCGCGCCGATGCCTTCGACCGTTTCATTGAAGTGATCGAAGTCATAGTGCTCGCTGCCCCGCGTGACCATGCTGGCGACAAAACTGGCTAATCCGGTCTGTTCCGCCGGTTCATACACCGAACCGGTTGGGAGATGCCCGTCGATCACCACGACCGGCGCGGCGTGATTTTCGCGCACCAGCACGACCATCCCGTTGTCGAGTACGACACGAGTCACGGTATCGGGGCCAGGCATTGCATGGACAGGTAATGTCATGGAGTTGGTCTATTCAGGTGAGTTAGGAATATACCAGCCAATCGTCTGCCGCTCGGGGGTGAAGTACAGTTGCGCCACGCGCTGCACATCGGCTGCGGTGACGGCGCTGAGCCGGTCGAGCCATCCGTCGAACCAGTCGATACTGGCGATGACTTCGCTAAAGCCCAGCCAATAGCCCTGCAGGGTGACGCTTTCACTGCTGTAGGCAAATTGGGCTTTGGTCTGTTTGATGGCCTTCTGCAGTTCGTCGGGGCGCACGCCCTCTTGCTGCAGCTTGCCGATTTCACGCCAGATGACTTCTTCGATGCAGGTATGCGATGTGCCCGGCGCAAGGGTCACATAGAACGAGAACAGGGTCGGGTCGATGGCAGGCCGGAACGCACTGCCCACCGCGACGGCCAGTTCTGTATCGACCAGGGCGCGATAGAGCCGGTTGCTGCGGTTGTTGCCGCCATCGCCAAACAGCCCCATGCCCTTGGCCCCGCCCAAGACCGCATCCATAATCGTCAGCGCAAAGAAATCCGGGTGCGTGGCGGAGACCGCGGGGAAGGCCTGGATGTAGTAGGCCGTCAGGTCGCTGCCGCGCAGCAAGACGCGGCGTTCGGCGTGCTGATCAGGTTCCACCAGGGAGGTGGCCGGAACTGGCGGGCCGGGCGGCAGCGCACCGAAATAGCGGTCCAGCTTTGCCAGCATATCGGCAGCGTTAAAATCCCCGACAGCCGCAACCACCGCGTTATTGGGCGTGTAATAGGTGCGGTAATGACGGAACAGGTCATCACGCTGGATATTCATCAGGTCGCTGCGCCAGCCGATCACAGGGTGGTGATAGCTGTGGACGCGATAGGCCGCGGCCTGCACCTCTTCGGTCAGCAGCCAGAAGTAGGAATTTTCCGCCCCCTCACGCTCGCTGAGGATAACGGTGCGCTCGCTTTCCACCTCGTCGGGCGCAAAGACGGCATGGGCCATGCGGTCGCTCTCAAACTGCAGCGCCAGGTCGATCCGCTCAGAAGGGAGCGTCTCGAAATAGGTCGTCCAGTCCTGGGAGGTCAGGCCGTTGGAGATACCACCGGCGCGCGCTACAGCCTTGTCGAATTCGCCGCGCGGGAATTGATCCGTTCCCTTGAAGAGCATATGCTCGACCCAATGGCTGATGCCCGTCGTGCCGGGCAGTTCGTTGCGGCTGCCGACCCGATAGAAGATCCAGAAACAGGCCACCGGCGCGATGTGGCTCTCCTTGAGCAGCACGCGCAGCCCATTATCAAGTTGGACGGTTTGCAGTCCATCAATGGCCATTCTGGATCCATGCCCCTCGCCCGACAGCGCGGTAGGTAAAGCCTAGGTCAAGCATGTACTGTGGTTCATAGATGTTGCGCCCGTCCACAATGATGGGCTGGCTCATGGTCGGTTTGATGCGCGCCAGGTCAAGCTGTTTAAACTCATTCCATTCGGTGCAGACCACCAGGGCATCCATCCCCTCCGCCAACTCATAGGGGTCTTCGACCAGGCGCAGGTCGGGGTTTTCGCGCGCCACGTTGTTCATGGCGACGGGGTCATAACCGCTGACCAGCGCGCCTTCATATTGTAGCATGCGCGCAATTTCAAGCGCAGGGGCGTCGCGGATGTCGTCGGTATTGGGTTTGAACGCCAGCCCCAGCAGGCCGATCTTGCGGTCGGTCAGCGGCCCATTGAGCAAGGTACGCAGCGTAAAGACGGCCCAACGCCGCGCATCGCTGTTGATGTCCATGACGGCACGCAGCAGGGCCGGGTGCGACCCTTGCACCAGGGCCATGTGTTCCAGTGCCTTGACATCTTTGGGGAAGCAACTGCCGCCATAGCCCAGACCGGCGTTGAGGAAGTGAGGGCCGATGCGCTTGTCATAGCCCATGCCCACGGCCACTTCTTGCACGTCCGCGCCCAACCGTTCGCAGATGGCCGCGATCTCGTTGATAAAGGCGATCTTGGTCGCCAGGAAGGCGTTGCTGGCATACTTGATCATTTCGGCGGTTCGCAGGTCAGTCACCACGATGCGTGTCCGCAAGGGGAGGTGCAACTGGGCGACCTTTTCGGCGGCATCCTTGTTCTTACTGCCCAGCACCACGCGATCCGGGTTCATAAAGTCATAGATGGCCGACCCTTCGCGCATAAACTCTGGGCAGCTTACCACGTCGAAATCCATGTGGGTGTGCTGGCTGCGGTTGATGATATCCGCCACCCAGTCGCCAGTCCCTACGGGTACGGTGCTTTTGTTGACGATGATCAGGGGGTGGGTCATGGTCTGTGCGATAGACTCGGCGGCCATGCGCACATAGCGCAGTTCGGCTTCACCGTCCATGCCGCTGGGCGTGCCCACACAGATAAAGACGAATTCGGCATCTTGCAGGGCTTCGGCATAGTCGGTGGTGAAGTGCAGCCGCCCGGCCTTGACATTGCGCGTGATCATCTCGCTCAACCCCGGCTCATAGATGGGGACATCCCCGGCGCGCAGCATGTCGATCTTTTCCTGGTCGATGTCGATACAGATCACTCGGTTTCCCATGTCCGCGAAACAAGTGCCGGTAGTCAGGCCCACATAGCCGGTTCCGGCGACAGCAATGGTCTTCATCTAGGTAACTCCTCTATCAACTCGATTTGTGTCCGTGCTTGGGAGAAATCATCCCAGCGCAACTGTTCCCGCCAGAAGTAATACGCTCCCACCAACGTGACAGGCAACCAAAGGGCGGCGTGCAGTGTGATAGTGTAGCTGGCCGCCAGGTTGCGTTCTATGCCAAACGCCGCCAGGGTTTCGATACCCGGCGTGTCAAAGGTTCCGATATATCCCGGCGCTGAGGGGAGGGTCGTCGCCAGGTTGACTAGGCCATTCATCAGCATGAGGACGATAAAGCTGACTTGAAAGTCAAAGGCATGCATGACAAACCAATACTTCACCGTTTCGATGAGCCAGATAATGACGCTGGTGGCAAAGATCATCAGCACGGCCTCACCGTGACCGAGGCTGGCAAGCCCCTCCATAAAGCGTGTATAGAGGTTGTCGACGCGCGGGCGGATGCGTTGGGGGAGAAGCCGTTCGGCAAACCAGCCATAGGCGACGGCGATCCGCTGCGGGCGCACGGCCATCCAGATAAAGAGGGCGGCGGCGGCCACCATCAGCGCGGTGAGCACGATGACGAGGTTGCGGTATTGGGCGGGCATGGGCGCAAAGGGCAACGCCAAAAAGACAAAGAGCAGCATGACCAGGCCATCAAAGACGCGCTCGATGATGACGGTCGCCAGGCTAGAAGTGATGGGGATCTGGTGGCTGCGTTTGAGGACGTAGGAACGGATCACCTCTCCGGCGCGAAACGGGTAGACGTTGTTGCCGAAATAGCCGATGCAGATCAGGGGGTAGAGTTGAGAGACGGGGACGGGCCGGAGGTGGCGCAGTGCGTAGTGCCAGCGCCAGGCGCGTACCCACAACCCGCCAAAGTATACAAGAATCCCCGGAAGCACCCACCAATAGTTTGCCTGGCGCAACGCCTGGAGGACATCCGGCAGGTGGAGGCTAGGTAAGATCAAATAGACAAAAAAGGCGCTGACCAGCACGCCGATCAGCAGTTGTACGGTTTTTTTCAAGGTGGCGTTGATTCCATCCCCCCGTATTCTATCGGGCCACAGAATATCACAACCTAGAGCGGCTGCCAAAGCGATCCCCCGGTGGTCACACGGTTTAGGGCGTGGATCAAAGCGGATGGGGAAGGGTCAAAGCGGAGGCCGGGGCAATTGATCCATCGCCCCGGCCCAAGACGCGTCACATTTGCATGTGTGGTATCTATGGTAATCTACGACGGTCTGCCGTGACGGGTACGGCCCGCCTACGGCGTTGACTCACCTCTGGCTTGTCAGGATCAGGAACCTTGCGGCAGCGCCAAGGCCGCGGGTTCTACGGTGTCACCTAGGATCTCTTCCATCGCCATGATATGGGCGCAAACACCGCGCAGTTGCGCTTCTTCGCAGTCGCACGTCCAGCGTCCGTCGTCGTAGGTAATTGTGTGCTTGGCATGTTCTCCGTGGAGTTCCACTGCAATCTGATGCACGCGGACGCGCTGGTCGCGCTCCTGTGCATACTGTCGTGCCTTAAGAATTCTGCTTGCAACCGAATCCATCATCGTGTCCTTTCGTGTAGTAGAACCTGGGGTACACTACATATGAACGTGCCATGGGAAGCGTGATGGTAGGCCAACAAAAACGAAAACACCCAGGCGCATACGCATCCTGAGTGTCTTTCACCACCGGTCACCATCAATTCGTGCTCGATCAGCAGCTCGTCGAGTATAGAAGGACAACTCGCACTTGCCTTTCCTTCTACCGCCGCAGGCCAGCGACGTTGAGCCGCCGCCTGCTGTACGATCTTCCTGACGGTACAATGGTTCTCCTTATATTTGAGAACGCTGCCTTGGTCAGAATGGTTCCCCCTGTTATTGCTTTCGTGATACTGCTATGACAAATTCGCTTAGATAGGTTCATGTTAACAAGAGGTGAACTGTTGATTACAGTATAGAGATTGTTGGGGTGCTTGTCAAACACCGAAAAACAATCTCTATTGGGTGATTTGGAGACGCGCGCGGTACGCGATGGCTATGCGCCAAACAGGAGGTCACGGGGAACTTGGGCGGCAGGGTCGACGTTGTTGAGAGCAGCGGCGTAGAGCGCATTCCACTCGCCCAGTTCCAGCCAATAGATCGCCCGAGTGAGCGGGGAAACGGTCTGCGGGGGCTGGACATCCAGGGTGGAAAAGCGGCGGCGCGATAGCAGATAGCTGACCTGCTGCGCCAGTTCGCCGGTTGACCCTGGTGTGACGAGCCGCACAAAGGCGGCGGCATTGGGCCAGAAGCGCGGAAAACGCGCCATCACCCACAGACGGCTCAGTTCGTCTTGATCAGTAGCAAGTGCCATGCTTTCGGATAGCCATAAGCGGCGGATCGCCCAGTCGCGTGCAGCGGCGGCTTCGATGCCTGCACCCCAAAAACAAGGAATCCGTTCGTGAACACGCAGCGCAATCTGTTTCGCCGGGTTTTCGTTCATGGGGATGGCAGGGACACAGCGTGCCAGTGCGTCCATCACAGTGGATTCGGGAACCGGAAAGCTGGGGACTTCGCCGCGCGTCACGGTGATCAGGCCGATCAACACCAGCAGGGCTTGGGTGGGATGGGCGTTGACGCTGACATGCGCGCCCAGGTCGATTGCCTGGTCTCCGATGTAGAGGTTGGCGCGCGGTTCGACGCCCAGCGTCACCGGGGTTTGCCCTATGGGGACTGCGGCCCGCGGCGCAAGGAGGGCGGCGAGTTCACCCACCCCCTGCAGTTCGGGAGGCAGGATCAAGCCAATAGGGAGGTCGGGCGTCAGTGCATGGAGCGCAGGGTGATCGCGGT
>CAZYQJ010000342.1:0-6141 GCA_964649925.1 uncultured Litorilinea sp. | reverse complement strand
GTCGAACTCGCAGACCTGTCTTTCGCCGCCATGTTCAGTCAGTTCCGTACCGCGGCGCACTGTCCAGACGTGACCGCCGGGACGGTTCTGCGCCTCCAGGATCTGCACCTCATAGCCAAGGTTGCCGAGTTCGTAGGCCACCGTCATGCCGCTCACGCCTGCGCCCAACACCAAGACCTTCACCCCCTCGACCGGACCGTCGAGCGGGGGCACTGTCTGGCGGGCCGGTTTTGCCAGCCCCCACGAATCAAGGGCGGCCCAAACCGCCGCGGATCCACCAGCCGTTGCCATTGTCTTCAAAAATCCACGCCGACTCACGCGCCGCGGCTTCATCGTTCCCCCTTTCCCGCCATCTTGACCCTGCATCGGAAGATGGCCGATCTCCTGTGCGATCCTTCCACAGCTGCCGTGCCTGCGACTACTCTGCCGGAACCAGCCGCCACAACGCGCCGGGCGGGTTCTCCTGCGGGATCGGGCCGCCATAGTTGCAGTTACAGGTCGTAAAATAAATGTCGCCGTTCTCGTCTTCTCCGGCCCCTGTGATCTGCGTGTTGGTGTCCAGCACCAGCCCATAGGCCCAGCCGCCGTTCCCGTCCTGCATCAAGCCCCAAATCTTGCCGGAGCAGTAATCACCGCTGAAATAGATCCCGTTCATCTGGGGATACTGGTCGCCGCGATAGATGCCCATGCCGACAATCGCACAGCCGCCATGCTCGGCATGGCCGTACTCTGCCACGGGCAGCACACCCACGCTGTCACACGCCTCCTGTTCCACGGGGAAACAGTGCGACCCCATCAAGAAATCCCAGCCGTAGTTCTCGCCGCCCTGGCTGTCCGCGGGCTGAAAGTTGATCTCCTCCCACCAGTGCTGGCCGACATCGGGCATGTATAGGTCTCCGGTCTCCCGGTCGAAACTGAACTTCCAGGGGTTGCGCAGCCCATAGGCCCAGATCTCCGGCCGCGCCTCCACATGCATGTTGGCGAACTCCTCCTCCGGGATGCCAAAGAGCTGCACCAAGTCCGGGGAAAGCTCATCGGCAAAGGGGTTGTCCGGGGGGATGGCGTAGGGGCGGACACCCTGTACATCCACGTCAATACGGAGCAGTTTGCCCAACAGCGTGCTCAAGTCCTGCCCGGCGGCCAGCGGGTCGCCTTCCCAGCCACCGTCACCGCTGCCGATATAGAGGTAGCCGTCAGGCCCAAAGGCCAACTCGCCGCCGTTGTGATTTGCCCACGGCTGCTCAAGCTGAAGGATCACCCTGGCGCTTTCCGGGTCTGCCTTGTTTGGATCCTCGCTGGAGACCTGGTATTCCACGATCATCCCGTCGCCGTTGCGCAGGATCTCGGCGAAATGGACAAAGAACCGGCCGTTCTCGGCATAGTTGGGGTGAAACTCAATGTCATACATCCCCTGCTCTAAGAAGGCCGCCAGCACGATATCCTGAAGATCCAGGAACGGGTCTTCCATCACCTGCCCTTCTGGTGTCACGATCCGGATCACCCCGTGGCGTTCGACCACAAACAGCCGCCCGCTCCCATCATGGGCGCTGACCACATTCACCGGGTCGACCAACCCCTCGGCCACCATCTCGGCTTGCAATGACAGTTCCACAGGCAGCGATTCGGACGGCACGATCACCCCCGAACGGTCGGTCGGGATCAGCGGGCTGGCAGCCGTCTGCGTCGGGGTGGTGGTCTGCGTCTCGCCAACCTGTTCGCCCTCGGTCGGCGTCTCTGCCGGGGGAACCGTCCCGCCCCCTTCCCCCTCTTGTGCGTCATCGGCAGGGGTAGGCGTTGCGTCAGGCTGACCCTCGGCGGGCATTTCAGTGGCAGATTGCTGCGCCAGGGCCGCGCCGGTCACACGATCTGGTTCAAGGGCGTCCGGCCTCAGCCATAGACCGATTGCCAGCCCGCCTGTGATCAGCAGCGCCACTACCGGCATCACAAACCCTGTCTTTTTTCGCATGTCTGCCCTCCTTATGACTATCTGTCTTGTCTGCCATGTGCCGTGTCTCTGCCGGTCTTCACGCCCACCGCCATGCCTTCCCTCAGGGAGCAGCGATCTGATCGGGCTGTATCATCGATGCCTCGTTGCTCCAGGCGTTGCGGATATAGGACAGGATCGCCGCCAATTCCTCGCTCGGTAGATCGGCGGCAAAGGCGGGCATCTCGCGCCGCCCATGCAGCACCGTGTTGATCAACGCCGTTGGCGGGTCTGCCGTCACCAGCGCATTGCCGTTGAGCGCGGGAAAATAGCGCAGATGACCTTCACCGTTGCTGCGGTGGCACGCCGAGCAGTTAACCTCGTAAAGCTGCTGGCCCCAGCGGATCCGTTCGGCATCGCTCAACTCGCCGGTCGCGGCCGGCTCCGGCGCTACGACAGGAGCACGCGTGGGCAGGACGATCAGGTTGGGATTGGGCGCAGTCGGCCCCTGAGGATAGCAGGCCGCCAGGATCCCGACCAGGCCCAACAGGCCGACCGAACAGCGCGCCGCCCGCCTCATCTCCCCTGTCATGCCTGTTCCTCCCGCATGGCGACGACGGCACGGTTGCGCTGCAGCCGGTCGCGTTCCTCCAGCCGGTGCAGCCATGCCCCCAGCAGGCCCAATGCAACGCCCAGGTAGACCAGCCCCATCGGTATCCACATCAGCACACCCGCCAGTTGCTGATCCTGCAGCGGCGTCAGCCCCCATGCGGCGGTCGCCGTCAAATAACTGATATACCAGGGGGTCGAGGCAAAGGTGATCAGCGCGCTAAGCAGGGTGCTGTGTAGCGCCGTGCCAATGGTCATCAAAATGCCGATGCCGTAATGCCGGGATTCGACATGCGCCGCGCTGGGGTAGATGCGCCCGCACAACACCCACCAGAAAAGCAGTGCCGCGCCCAAGAAACAGCCATGCTCCATTACATGGATCAACTCATCACGCAGCGCTGCCTGGTAGAGAAGCGGGGCATGCCATCCCCACAGCGCCACGGCATAGATCAACGATGCACTCAACGGCTGCGAAAGCACACCCCACAGGCCGCGCAGCGTGCGGCGACGATGCCACCACTGTCCCACGCGCCGCCGCTTCCCGCTCGGCACAGCCCACAGCAGCGCCAACAGCGGCATCCCGACCACCAGCAACGGCGCGGCGACCACCACCAACAGCAGGTGCTGCACCATGTGCGCTGAAAAGAGGGCATCGCTCAGCGCATCGAGCGGTGACACCAACGCCACCACCAGCGCAGCCGTCCCCCCATAAAATGCATAGACGCGGCGCACGGAGAGGCCGCGGCCCACCCCGACCCGCCGCCACAGGCGAGAAACGCCCCGGTGATAGGCCGCGGTGAACAGGATCAGCCCCAGGATGAGCGGCCAATCCCAATTCCATGCAGTCCACAGGTCATGCGGGGCGGGCGGCAAGCCAGCGTGCGCCACCGCGCGGCGTGTCGCCAGCCCGCCGTAGATCGCGGCCAGCAGCGCACCCGTCCCCCATTTGCCCATCACACCCATTCGCAAAGCTCCACAACAAAGGCCGAAACACCGGTCAACAGCGTGACCACGGTAAACAGCGCATTGAAGATCGCGCCTGTAAAGGACATAAATCCAGCCGAAGTCTCCTGCCATTCGTGGTTGCCGCTGCGTATCCTGCGCCAGCGGCGGAAGGTGCGGAAGCCGATCACCAGCGTGATCAGCGCGGCGATGGCCGTGAAAACCGCGGTTCCCAGGGTGATCACGTTCAGCCCAAACCACTCAAAGCGTTGAATACCCGCCAGACAGCCAAACTCGCCCAGCGTGTAGACGATTAGGAAATAGACGCTGTACACCACCGGCCCTGACAACCAGCCGATCCAAAGGGTGCGGCTGTCATAGGGCCGGTCATAGACGGAGACTTCGGCCATTGTCATCTCCCATGCATTGCTCAAAGCACATAAGGCGCGGCGTAGACGGTTCCGGCCAGCACCAGCCAAAAGACAACTGCGCCATACCAGTAGAGCGCGCCGATCTCCACGGCCACATGCTCGCGCGCCGAGTAGCGCCCAAACCACGACCAGACCTGGGTGAACAAGTTCTGCCCTAGCCCAAAGATCAAGATCGCCATCAGGAAGATCACCAGGGTGTAATAGAGCGACCCATAGGCGTTGAGCGTATGGTCAAAGGGCAACCGGCTCAGGTCATAAAAGAGCGCACCTACGGCCAGCGCGCCCAGCACAAAGGCCGCGGCCAGCGCCACCCGCAGCCACGCCACATCCCCGCGCTGGATGCGGCGGTTGGCAAAGAACATCGCAATAGCTGCCGCGAAGACCGCCACCGTCCCCACTGCCGCCGGGATCGGGTCAGGCAGCGGGAGATTGTCCAGCGGCCAGACCGGATGCTGCAGCCGGATGTAAAAATAGCTGAACAAAAAGAGCGCAACCGCCGTGGCGATCAGCATCAGCAGCAGCCACATCGACCAGAGGTTGACCGAAGGGCTGCCATTGGGGTAGACCGGGATCTGGTGCTCGCGCTCGAATTCGCCCTCTGCCTCGGTGTACTCGACCCGGTTCGGCCAGTGCCAGCCGATTAACCCCACAATCAAGATGATCAGCCCGGAGAACACCAGAATGCGCAGCGTGAAAATTTCGGCGGCGAACATGAGGATCAGCCCCACCGCGGTGACGACCGGCCAGATCGACGGCCCCGATACACGAAAGACTTCGGTAGGTCGCGCATCCAGCGCAGAGGTGGTCAGCGCCGCCCGCCAGGTGAGCGGCCACCCGGCCAGGTCGTTAAGCAGCCGCCGCGTGGCCTTATCTCCCTGGTGGATGTCCGCCTGCTCCCATAAGGGATGGCGGCTGTGGACAATCGGCAGTTCCGCAAATCCATAGGACGGTGCGGGCAGATCGGTAGCCCATTCCAGCGAATCCGCCCCCCACGGGTTCGGTTCCGCAGGCTCGCCGCGTCGCAGGCTGTAAAAGATATTGATGACAAAGATCAGCACGCCAAGTGCCAGGATCCCTGCGCCGATGGTCGAGATCAGATTGTAGATATCCCACCCCAGCCCGATCTTGTAGGTGTAGACCCGCCGCGGCATCCCCAGCAGCCCGACAATGTGCATGGGGAAAAAGGTGATGTGAAAGCCGAGGAAAAAGAGCCAGAAGTGCCATTGCCCCAACCGCTCATTAAGCGACTTGGCCGAAAAAAGCGGCATCCAATAGTAGATCGCCGCAAAGATCGGGAAGGTGACCCCGCCAATCAGGACGTAGTGGAAATGGGCCACGACAAAATAGGAGTCATGGACCTGCCAGTCGAACGGCACGACGCCCACCATCACCCCGCTGATCCCGCCCAACACAAAGGTGATCAAAAAGCCGATGATAAAGAGGAAGGGTGTTCGCCACACCGGTTTGCCGTCGAAGATCGTCACCAGCCAGGCCATGACCTGGATCCCCGATGGGATGGCGATCATGATGCTGGCGACGGAAAAGAAGGCCATCGCCACCTGGGGCAGCCCCGCTGTAAACATGTGATGCACCCACAACGCAAAGCTGAGAAAGCCCGTTGCCACCAGCGAGATGACCACGTAGTTGTAGCCGTACAGAGGCCGCCGTACAAAGACGGGCACGATCATCGAGACAAACCCGGCTGCGGGAAGAAACTGGATATAGACCTCCGGATGGCCAAAGATCCAGAAGAGGTGCTGCCAGAGGATCGGGCTGCCGCCCGCCACCGGGTCAAAAAACTGCGTCCCCAGTTTGCGGTCCAACTCCAGCATGAGGCTGGCGATCAACAGCGTCATAAACGCCACTAGGATCGAGGTGGCGGTCACCAGATAGGCCCAGCCAAAGATTGGGATGCGCCCGATGGTCATGCCGGGGGCGCGCATCCGCAGGATGGCGATCACGATCTCTACACCGGCAGCAATGGCCGCGACCTCCGCCACCCCCAGGCCGAGCAGCCAAAAATCCAGCGGAAGCCCTGGCGAAAACTCGATGTTGCTCAACGGCACATAGGCAAACCATCCGGCATCAGGCACTTGCCCAAAGAGAAAACTGGAGTAAAAGAGGAGTCCCCCCAGCAAGAACGTGAAAAAGCTAAACTGCCCCAATCGCGGGAAGGGCATCTCACGGTTGCCCAAAATAAAGGGCAGGATAAATATGGCAAAGCCTTCCAACATC
>CAZYQJ010000341.1:0-6175 GCA_964649925.1 uncultured Litorilinea sp. | reverse complement strand
CATTATCTGGCTGCGGCGGAGGCCTATGTGGCGGCCAATCGCTTTGACGAGGCGGATGCCACGCTCACCCAAGCGTTGCGGCTGGAGCCAAGCCTGCCGGATACCTATTTGGCGTTGGGGAAACTCTATCGCCAGCAGAGCCGTTTTGATCAGGCGCGCACGGTCTATGAGGACGGTCTAGCGGTTGCGCCCACCGATGGCGCGCTGCTGATTGCCTATGCAGACTTCCTGCTGGAGCAGGGGGATCAGGAGAAGGGCCAGCAGGTGTTGGCCGAGGCTGACCAGGTTGCGCCCACGGCGGAGATGCTCCTGGCAAGGGCCGCCGTCTACAGCCGCTTGACGCAGAACACCGAGGCCCTGGCCGATCTGCAGGCGGCGCGCCAAAAGGAGCCTGGGTCGCTGGATGTGCTGCTGGCCTTGGGCGATCTCTATCGGACGATGGGGGACAGCACCAACGCGCAGGCGATCTACGCCGAGGCGTCCAGGTTAAGCCCTGGCGTGGCCGCTGGGCGCGTTCGTTTCGCACGCACGGAATAGGGCAGTGGTCAGTAGCCAGTTGGAGAAGCAGATGGCTTCACGTGACACCCCTCTGACTACTGATCACGAACAACGGGTTACTCTAGGAATGGCTGAGGCTGTGGGAGTGGTGTGTAGCTTATGGGGAAAGTGACTGTTTGGTTGTTGATTATGTTGTTGTCGGCGGGCTGTATGCCGATATCTGCGGCGCAGACGCTGCGTTCTGAACCCGATCCGCGATTGGCCGGTCTGTGGCTGGACATGAGCATGGGGCCGCAGATCGTAGACCTGTTCAACCAGGTGGCGACCGAGGAGGACATTGCACGCGCCGACCATGTGAGTATGGTCGATCTCTTGGACAACGTGCGCGTGGGGCGAAAGTTGGTCGTCTTTAAATCGGTCGCGGATGCCGAACAATTGGTGCCGCGGCTGGCCGACGAGATCGATATCATCGGCTATAACCTAGAACATGGCCCCACCAACCATCCAGAGGAGCAGGACGACCCGGTTGGCAGCGTGCAGCGTATCCGCAGGCTGGCCGACGAATATGGGATGGAGGTGGCGTTGGGGCCGGATCGGGCCTTTGCCTTGAGCGATGGCGTGGCGATGGCCCCTTATGTGGACCTGTTTGTGCTTCAGGTTCAGCGCGCCCAGACCGAGCCGGAGACCGTGCGTGAGTTTGTCGTGCCGCTGGTGCATGACCTGCTTCTCGCCAATCCTGACCTGGAGATCAGCGTCCAGGTTCGCACCGAAGGCGATGTCAAGGCCCTGGCCGATCTGCTGGCCTCGCTGAAGCCGGTGCTGGACGGGGTCTCCATCCTGACCAGTCAGGAGACTGTGCCGGTGGCGGAGGCGTTGGTGGCCGAACTGCGCGCCCCCATCACCCAGACGCCCGAACTGCCTTCCCCTTCCCCGCAAGGCACACCGCCTGTCCAGAACGATATCCACTCCCAGGCTGCAATCGTGGAGACACCCACGCCAGGGCCGCGGCGCAATGCGGCGACACCCACGCCCGTGCCGGTAGCCGCCCCCGCGCCCGCGACTGCGGAAGACAGCACGCTGGCGCTACGCACGCTGCTGCTGTTGGCTGGCGTGGTGGCGATGGGGGTAGTTGTGGTGGGGCTGGTGGCGACAGTGTTTATCTACTCGTACCAGAACCATCGGTCGCGCTAGCCTATGCCCCCGGTCAAGACGGATGCTTCCACCCCTGCACTCTCCCCGGAACCTGTGACACTGCCCCGGCACAGCCTGGCGCGGCTGGCCCCCGCGTTGACCTCACGTAATTTCCGCCTCTTTTGGTTGGGGCAATTGATCTCGGTTGTCGGCACGTCGGTGCAGGTGGTGGCCGAGGGGTGGCTGATCTATGACCTGACCGGATCGACCTTTTGGTTGGGCATGGTGGGGCTGCTGGCGTTGATCCCGGTGCTGCCGATCTCCCTGATCGGCGGCGTCTTGATTGACCGGGTGTCGCGGCGCAAGCTGATCCTGGCGACGCAGGTCGGGCTGATGGCCCAGGCTGCGGTCTTTGGCGTGCTGGCGCTGAGTGGGCAACTGCGCCTGTGGCATATCATCACTTTGTACTTTGTCTTTGGCGCGCTGCTCGCCATCGACAACCCGGCGCGGCGTGCCTTTCTGATGGATTTGGTGGAGCCAGATCAACTCGCCAACGCCGTCGCGCTCAACGCGACGGTCTTCAACTTCTCCAGCCTGATCGGATATGCGCTGGCCGGGGTGATGATCGCCGGGCTGGGGGCGGGCACGACGATGGTCTTTAACGCCGCGACCTATCTGGCACCGATCCTGGCGTTGACCCTGATCCATGTGGCGGATGTGGGGGCCGACACAGCCGGGGGCACGGCGGGCCGCGCTTCGCTCAAAAGCTCAGTTATGGAGGGGGGGCTGACGCTGCTGCGCCAACCCACGATCCTGGGGGTCATCACGATCATGGCCGTGTCGGGCGGCATGGCCTACCCTGTCTTTGGAATGATGGCCGCCTTTGCCCAGGATGTGCTGGGGGTGGGCGCAATTGAACTGGGCATTTTGATGGCGGCAGGCGCGCTGGGGTCGGTGCTGGGCACGGTGCTGGTGGCGCGATTGGGCAACGGCATGCGTGGGCGGGCGCTGTGGCTGATGGGCCTGGCGCTGCCGGTGTTGGTGGCGATCTTCGCCGTGACGCGCCAGCTTTGGATCAGCAGTTTGGTGCTGGTGGCGTTAGGGACGGCACTGTTGATGGTGCAGAGCCTGGCGATCACGATGGTGCAGTTGCAGATTGCCGACCGGGTGCGCGGGCGGGTGATGAGCATTTTCAGCCTGATCCATGCCGGGGCGGATACGGCGGGCAATGTGGCTGTGGGCACCGCTGCCGTGGTGCTGGGGCTGCCGTGGGCCTTGGTAGCGGGCAGCGCGCTGGCCGCGATCTATGTGGCGGCGCTGGGCTTCTGGCTGCCCAGCGTGCGTGAGTTGGAATAGGTAGAGACCATGTTCGCGCGCCTTGTGCCGCCTACTGCGACCCCGCTCCGTCTGGCTGAATGGCAGGCGGGTCTGCACCCTGGCCCGGAGGCGGTGACGCGCTTTCGCCATGCGCTGGCGGACTATCTAGGCGTGGATTTTTGCCAGGTCGCTTCGTCGGGGCGCACCGCGTTCTTTTTGCTGCTGGCCGCATTGCGTGACCTGCCTGCATCGCAGGGGCGCGCCGAGATCATCTTGCCCGCCTATACCTGCCCATCCCTGGCGAAAGTGGTGTTGGACGCAGGGCTGACCCCGCACCTGGTCGATATTGACCCGCACACGCACAACTTTGTGGCTGGCGCGCTGGAAGCCAGCATCGGCCCGTCTACGCTGGCCGTGGTTTGTGTACACCCCTATGGCCTGCCGCAGCCTGTGGCTGAGGTCGTGACGCTGGCCCATGACGCGGGCGCTGTCGTGATCGAGGACGCTGCACAGGCACTGGGCGCACGTTGGGCCGGTCGGCCAGTCGGGACGCACGGCGACTTTGGGCTGTTCAGCCTGGGGCCGGGTAAACCGCTTTCCACCGGAGGGGGAGGGGTTGTCTGCACCACCAATCGTGTCTATGCGGCCGCGCTGGCGCGACGCTGGCAGGACATCGAGACACCCAGGGGCGTGAACGCAGGCTGGGCCTTGGCGCGTCTGGGGCTGTTTAGTCTGGCCTTTCATCCCACGGGCTGGTGGCTGGCGGCCAGGGCAGGCGCGCAGAAGGTAGGCGAGAGTGAGGCAAGCTGGGGCTATACCCTGACCGGGTTGGCAGACACGCAAGCCGCTGTGGGGCTGCGGCTGCTGCCGGTGCTGGATGCCATCAACGCGGCGCGGCGCAGACGCGCACAGGCGTGGCTGGACCGGCTGCAAGGGATTCCCCACCTGATCTTGCCTGCTGTGCCAGGCGCGCCGGACGATGCCATCTATCTACGCCTGCCGCTGCTGGTCGAGGGAAGCGGTCATGCCGGTGCGCTGCAGGCGCGCCTGGCCGCGGCTGGGATCGGGGCCGGGCGTATGTATCGCCGCACGCTGGATGCCTTTTTCCCCGGCCTGCGCGGCCCATCCTATCCTGGGGCGCGACAGGTGGCGTGCGGGTTGATTACCTTGCCCACCAACCACTATGTCACGCTGGCGGACATCGAGCGCGGCGCAGATCTCCTGCGGCAAACCCTCTCGCACCAATAGCCTTCTCTGTACACCTCTCTATATCTTCGGCTTGTGTGTCATCCTCTTGTCGCGCGTTTCATTCACTGCTATCTTGGTGGGGGTGAATCATAGCCCGCGCCCTCCTCTGTTGCGCGACGAGCCTATGCGTCATCACAGTGCGAATCACATGAAAGGACAGCACAATGAAAAAGCAAGGTCTGCAAACGCAGGTAATACGGTTGGGCCGCGATGTGGCGGAGTGGCTGGCGAGCCTGACCGACGAGGATATCAAAAAGCTAGAGGGCAACCTTGACCAATTGCTAGAGAAGTTGCAGAAGGAATACGGCTGGAGCGCTACCCGCGCCCGCCGCGAACTGGCTGCCTATCTGGGCGAATACTCTGATCAGATGCAAGAGTTGGTGGATCAGACACTCGACAAACTGAACGCTCGTTTCCACAGTCGCTACAAGCGGCGCAAGCCGAGCGTGTGGAGCAGGCTTATGTGGGTCGGGTTTGGGGTAGGCGTGGCTGCCCTCGCATGGAAATATATCCAGCCAGAGAGCGACACGCTGTAACCGCCCAAACGCCAATATCCTCTAGATCCGGCCACACGTAGGGCGTGTAACGGTTGGACGTTTAGAAATTGGTAGTAGCGCAAGCGAGCCGCTTGCGCTATACTGTTGCATAGAACCGTTTCGATATTTGCCCGGTTATACACCATCGTCAACCGCCTGCGGTTTGACCTCTATGGCAGTGCCAAGCGTATGTTGGCGGAATGCTTTGGTCCTCCGGTTAAGCGGCTCGCAGGAACGAAGTATCGTACAGAGACGTTGATCGCTCAGGCAGATGGTGTGGAGGCAAGACGCGGCGTCCTCAGTGCATGATATCCACAAGTTAGTAGCATGCAGATTGCAGCTTACCGCCAGCAACAGGGTTGTCATAATTGACACATGTTATAATGGCGGGAACTGCAACAGTATCGAGCCAGAGACTCTGCCAAAGTCTATCCAGCGATGGTGAAACATGCGAAACAGGGCAATGGATCGCCGTAAAGAGAAGGAGACAGAAGTATTGGACACGGGAAAAATCCGCGTGATCCTCGCCGACGACCATCCCGTTGTACGCACCGGGATACGTACATTGCTGGAGCGGGCAGACGACATCCTTGTCGTCGCCGAGACCGGCAAGGGGGATGAGGTATTTGCTCTGATTGAGCAATTATCCCCGGATGTTCTTTTGTTGGATATGGAGATGCCGGGTCTATCTGGCGTTGAAGTTGCCATGCGTCTCAAACAAGATGCAACCAGCGTGCGTGTTCTGGCGTTGAGCGCATATGATGATGAACAATATATTCGGAATTTGCTGCTAAATGGGGCCGCGGGGTATCTGACTAAAGAGGAAGCCGCCGAGAGCATCGTCGATGCGGTGCGCGGTGTGGCGCGCGGAGAGGAAGGCTGGTTCAGCCGGAGGGCGATCGCCCAACTGAGTGCGCTGACCCGGCAGGATCCCCATCAAGACGGCAGAGACCTGACCCATCGCGAATATGAGGTGCTGCGTCTTGTCGCGGCAGGCAAGACCAATCAGGAGATCGGATTGGAACTTGGCATTAGTGAGAAAACCGTCGAGAAGCACATGGGCGCGCTTTTTACCAAATTAAAGGTCGCTTCTCGAGTAGAAGCGGCTGTCCTGGCGGTACAGCGAGGTCTCGTATAGGGGACTTCCCTACCTATCTAGGTCGGTATCCCCCCTCAAAACTGTAGCGTCTATCCCCATTGTTTTTGTATATCCTGGCGTGTATTCTTGAACCAAACAAGGATACACGCCTTCGCATTTTTTGGGCTTTCGTCTCACAGGCGGATATCTATCCCAGGCAATTCCCAAGGACACTGCGAAGTTCATAGTCTCGGTTTTCCCGATTCGTTTTTCGGAGCCAAGACGCACGCGCGGAAGACAGACGGAGAACGACTGTGTAGGAGGAGCCCCTGATGATTCGCACGCTGATCGTCCACGAAGTATGCCT
>CAZYQJ010000340.1:0-6189 GCA_964649925.1 uncultured Litorilinea sp. | reverse complement strand
GAAATCCGTCCGATCATCGAAGATACCCAAGCCACGGTCAATACCGTGCGCGGCACCAGCACCTTTGTCAGCGACAACGTGGTAAACCCAGTGATCCGATCCAGCAGCAACATCGCACGCTGGCGGCGCACCATCAGCGCGCTGACCGCCGATCTGAGGTCGGCCCAGCCTCCGGCGCGCCCGCCGTCCAGCCCGTCCGCACCGCCGCCCACCGGCCCAACCGGCGACTAGGCACACTCGCCCGCCGAGCCGATCGTGCCTGCGCACACATGCAGGCATTGCGCCTGGCGGCGGAAATCCGGCGTAAAGTCTTCCCAGTCGGTGGTCGTGATCACCGCCTGCGCCACCCCGTCCAACGTCTCCAACAGCGTGCTGCGCCGCTGGGCATCCAACTCACTCATTACATCGTCGAGCAGCAGAAGCGGGGCGGTGCCGTTGCTGGCGGTCATCACATGCACCTCGGCCAGTTTGAGCGAAAGCGCGGCGCTGCGCTGCTGGCCACGGCTGCCGTAGGCGCGCAGGTCGCGGCCATTGCCCAAGAAGCGCATGTCGTCGCGATGCGGGCCATAGAGCGTTGCGCCTGCCGCCAGTTCGCGGGCGCGGCGGTCGGCCAGCCGCGCGCGAAAGGCAGCGGACACCTCCGCAGCAGTCACCGGCGTACTCCAGGGCCAGCGCAACTCGTCAAGCAGGTTGCCTTCCTGCCACAGTTCAAACTCCTGATCCGGCCAGGGGCCATAGTTGAAGCTCGGCAGGTATTCCACCTCCAGCGTCTCGCGCCCGCCGGAAAGCTCGGCATCGCGCGCCTGCGCCACCGGTGCGACGTCGGCCAGAAAGTTGTGCCGCCGCGCCACCACCTCACTGCCGTACTTCGCCAGTTGCTCATCCCAGAACCCCAACTGCGCTTCACCGGCAGGCGCGCCGGGACGCGCCCCTTCCTCACGCAGTTGCTTGAGCAGGCTGTTGCGCTGTGCCAAGACCTTCTGATAGGCCGCCAACGCCCGGCAGTAGACCGGGTCGATCTGGCAGAGCGCGATGTCCAGATAGCGCCGCCGCTCGCCGGGGCTGCCATCCACCAGTTTGATATCCTCCGGCAAGAACAACACCGCGCGCATCAGCCCGATCAGGTCCAGGCTGCGCTTGTTCACGCCGTTGATGCGTACCTGCTTGGTGTAGTTCAGCCCATCACCGCGCGGGGTGAGCAAGATTTCCAGTTCGAGCGGGCGCGCCTGCCCATCGCCATTGTGCTGCACCGTGGAGGCAACACGGCTGTAGGGGATCGGCTCCTGGGTCGCCAGCCAGTCCACGACCTCACGCTCGGTCTGGGCATGCACCGGCTTGCTGGTCGCCAGGAAGTAGATCGCCTCCAGCAGATTTGTCTTGCCCTGCGCGTTTGGTCCCTGGAGCAGCGTCAGCCGCCGCGTGAAATCCAGTTCCAGGTGGCGATAATTTCGAAAGTGAGTCAGGGAGAGGTGGGAAAGAACCATTCAGCGTTGTGTCAACTCGGCGATCAACAGATCGATCTCGGCATCCGGGTCGGCTCCGGTCTTCATCGCAAAATCGCTGGTCAGAAGCCGGTCCAGCACATCCACCAGGTCTGATTCGCCGTAGCTTACAGCCTGCTGCATGGCTTTCTTGACCGGGAAAGGCTTCTCGCCGATCTGCTTCGCAATATCAAATTCATTGGCGCGGCCAGCGCCGCGCATGGCGTCTTTTACCTTGAGCATGATGCGGTACTGGCGGGCGATCATGGTCAGCAGGTAAAAGGCATTGGCATCCCCGCGGCGCAGGGCGTGAAGCGCCTGCATGGCGTTGGGCGCGTTGCGCTGGCTCAGGGCGTCGGTCAGCGTCCAGATCATGGCTTCGCTGGCATCGCTGACGAGCAGATGCACGTCGTCCGGCGTGATGGCGCGCCCCGCGGCATAGGTCGCCAACTTGTCCAGTTCGTTGGACAACTGGCGCAGGTTTGTACCCACAAAGGTCGCCAACAACTGAACGGCGCGTGGCTCGATGGCGATGCCGCGCGCCTTGGCCGTTTCAGCGATCCAGCCGGGCAGACTGCGCGCGTCAGGCGTTTTTGGCTCCTCCAGCACCACCCGCTTGTCACGGATTAAGTCTTGCAGCCCGGCCACCGCAGCGCTCCCCTTCCCTGGGGTAACCCCGCGCCAGGGCGCACGCCGCTTATCCAGGCTCGGCTCGACAAGCGCCAGGTCCGCGCTCTCCGGGATGTCGGCCAGCCCGGCCAGGAATTGTGCGGCCTCGGCGTGGGCTGCGCTCTCGGCGCTCTTGGACGCGGCCATGCGCTTTTCGAGATGGCCCAGGTAGCCATATACGATGATCAAGCGGCGCTCGGCCAAGAAGGGCATCATGCTCGCCTGGCCCAGAATATCCGCTGCGCTCGTCTGCGGCCCGTCAAGTTCAACCATATTCAGCCCGGCCAACTCCGGATCGCCCAGCGCGGCCTTGAGCGCAGCCAGCCGCTGCGTGATCAGATATTCGTCGGCGTCCAGAAAAAGATAGACCATTGGCAACATTCCGTTCGCATAAGTGCGGTCCGTTCACATAAGTGCGGTTCTAGATGCCATGCTTGGCCCGACAGAGGCAGCAGACTCACAACATGTCTTTGGAAAACCACGCCTATGCCCGCACACTTATTCAAACAGCACACGATGGGCGCGGATGGCTCCCGCCTGGATGGGTCGGATTTCCGCCACCCAGCGGTCGCCAACCGCAGCCAGCGTGGTATAGCTCTGCAAACGCAGCCCTAACGGTTTGGCCATGACCTGGGCGATCAGCACCAGCAGCAACCCGCTGGTCAGCCGGTCGAACAGGCTGCGGCGACCGGCCAGCCCGATCCATGCGGCCAGCGTCGCCAGCACCGTCGAGGCCGCCAGGTTGGTGCCGCAGTTGGGGTGTATCGCCAGCCCAGCCTCGCCCGCCTGCAGGCGCAGCAGCGCATCGCCAACGGCGCGGCGCACCGCTTCCTCGTCCACATCGCCGTAGATAGTGAACCCTAACGGGTCGCTGTACCCGGCGAAGTTCTGGTGCGGGAAACGCGCTG
This sequence comes from uncultured Litorilinea sp., assembly GCA_964649925.1. Classification (GTDB taxonomy): domain Bacteria; phylum Chloroflexota; class Anaerolineae; order Caldilineales; family Caldilineaceae; genus QEUY01. The sequence continues at coordinate 3,131 of CAZYQJ010000340.1, read as the reverse complement.
CCAGCATATGCAGCGTTGCATGTTCAATCGCATGATGCTGGCGCGTGCGCCGCGCCAGGTCTTGCAGCAAGCTCATCAAGGCCATCGGTTACGACACTCCCCATCTGTGCGGCTTAACGACCGATCAGGGCTTTGGCTTTGGCGACGGCATGGGCTGCTGTCAGGCCCAATTCCTCATAGATGCGCTGATAGGGCGCGCTCGCCCCAAAGCGCTCGATGCCCATCACCGCGCCGCGGGCCGGGTCATTGCCAACCCAACGCTCCCAGCCAAAGGAGGTCGCCGCCTCAATCGCCAGTTTGGGCACCTCGCGCGGCAGCACCTCAAGTTGATAGTCCGTGCCCTGCTCGGTGAACAACTCCCATGAAGGCAGGCTCACCACACGCACGCCGATGCCTTCGGCGGCCAACTGCTTGCCAGCTTCGTAGGCGATCTCCACCTCGCTGCCCGTACCGATCAGGATCAACTCCAGCCCGTTGGGCGCCTGCTCATAGAGGATATAGCCGCCGCGCGCCAGTTCTCCGGCGGCGCCCAGCCCTTCCCCGGCCCGGTCATAAACAGGCAAATTCTGCCGGGTCAGCGCCATCACAACCGGCCCGCTGCTATGGGTCAACGCCACCCGCCACGCCTCCGCCGTCTCGTTGGCATCGGCAGGCCGGATCACCGTCATGTTAGGGATGGCGCGCAGTGCGGCCAAATGCTCGATGGGCTGGTGGGTCGGGCCGTCCTCGCCCAGGCCGATGCTGTCATGCGTCATCACATAGACGACATGCGCGCCCATCAGCGCGGCCAGCCGCATACTGGGCCGCATATAGTCTGAGAAGACCAAGAATGTGCCGCCATAGGGGATCAGCCCGCCATGCAACGCCATGCCGTTGAGTATGCCGCCCATCGCATGTTCGCGCACGCCAAAATGGATATTGGGCGCATCAAAATTACCGGCCTCGATAAAGCCTGCCCCTTCGATGGTGGTCTTGTTGCTGCCAGCCAGGTCGGCGCTGCCGCCCACCAGGTTCTTGACCACCTTCGCCAGTTCGTTGATCACCTTGCCGCTGGCGTTGCGCGTCGCCACAGGCTTGCCTGCGGGGAAAACAGGCAGCGCATCCTCCCACCCTGCAGGCAGTTCGCCGCCCATGATCTGGCGGTACTCGGCGGCCTCGGCGGGATACTCACGGGCATACGCCTCCAGCAGTTGCTGATGCTCGGCTTCCCAGCGTTTGCCCCGCTCCACAGCCTGGCGGAAGAAGGTCAGCACGTCGTCGGGGATGAAGAAGCGCGGCTCTTGCGGCCAGCCCAACGCCTCCTTGGTGGCCTTGAGTTCGTCTTCGCCCAACGCCTCGCCATGCGCGCCGGAGGTTCCGGCCTTGTTCGGGCTGCCATAGCCGATGGTCGTCTTGACGCCAATGATACTGGGGCGCGGGTCGGCCTTGGCGGCCTCAATCGCGGCGGCGATCCCGGCCAGGTCCAGCCCATCCACCTGCTGCACATGCCAATGATAGGCCTCGAACCGCTTATCCCACTCCTCGGTATAGGCAACGTCGGTCTTGCCGTCAATCGTGATGGAGTTGTTGTCATAGAGATAGATCAGGCGGCCCAGTTTTAGGTGGCCTGCCAGGCTGGCGGACTCGCTGGCAATGCCTTCCATCAGGTCGCCGTCGCTGACAATGGCGTAGATATAGTGGTCCATAATCGGATAATTGGGCCGGTTGAAGCGTGCGGCCATCCATTCCGCCGCCAGCGCCATGCCCACGCCATTGGCAAAGCCCTGCCCCAAAGGGCCGGTGGTGGTCTCAACCCCATGCGTGTGATGCACCTCCGGATGGCCAGGCGTCATGCTCTCCCACTGGCGGAAGTTGCGTATCTCCTCCAGCGGCAGGTCGTAACCGGTCAGATGCAGCATGGCATAGAGCAACATCGAGCCGTGGCCTGCGCTCAACACAAAGCGGTCACGGTCGGGCCACATGGGGTTGGTAGGGTTGTAGCGCATCGCCTGCGTCCACAGCACAAAGGCGGGCGCAGCCATCCCCATCGGCATCCCCGGATGGCCTGATTTTGCAGCCTGCACCGCATCAGCGGCCAGCATCCGGATCGTGTTGATGGCCTTTTCGGTAAAGCCTGCGTCGATTGTCGGTTCGTCCAATACAGGAACAGAGGTCGTCATGCTACCCTCGTTTCGTTTTAGGTTCTACGTAGATTCTACGGCCATTTATATGTTCAGGCAGGTCTGGGATTGCGCTCGCTGCGACCGGCGTCATCCCCGCACCGGGCCGCCAAACTGGTCACAATCTGACCCATTGTCCCCGGTTCGCCCCCCATTGTCAACTTCCCATAAGATACACCTTCCATACATTATACCGCGCGCGGCCCCGATGCGCTGTGGCCCCGGCCCCAGAGATAAGGGCCGGATGGATACCCCACGGCGCATTTCCAGCCTGCCTAAATTTGGCGCTATCTACCGGGTGAAGTACGATGTTAGGTTGCTGGTCAAGCATGGTCGGTTGGCCTCCACCATCTTTATCCAGCCCCAATTTGATCGACGAGGAGCCTCTATGACCTTTGGAGAGTTGACCGGAAGCATGGTGCGCCACCTGCCCGCGCTGATGCAGGACCAGCGTAAGCGCAGGCAGATGATGGGGAGCATGGGGTTGCTGGCCGGGGTGGGCGCAGGGATCGCCGGGTACGCCATCTTCCGTGAACCGCTGCATGTGCGGCTGGATCACCTGACCATTACCCTGCCCAACGCCAACGGATACCTACCCCGCCGCGGGCTGCGTATCCTGCATCTCTCCGACACCCACTTTCGCGGCGAGAAGTGGCGCGAACAGGCGAAGATCGATTCGATCTGCCGTGTCTGCGACAGGCTAGAATACGACCTGTTGGTCCACACCGGCGACTTTTTACACCACGACAGCGGCCTCCCCAATGTGCTGTCGCTGCTCGACTGTCTGCCGCGCCCGCGCCTGGGCGGCTTTGCCGTCTTTGGCAATCACGACTATACCACCTACAGCCACAAGGACATGTTCAAGCGGTCGTGGGCGCGCTTCTACGGCCAAGACGAGCGGTTTCAGCGACCGCTCACCTTGACGACCCGCATCCAACTCGTGGCGCGCTTTTGGTATCACTTCCTCAACGC
>CAZYQJ010000339.1:2441-6191 GCA_964649925.1 uncultured Litorilinea sp. | reverse complement strand
AACTGCTCGTTGTGGGTCTTTCCGTCGCAACCGGCAGCGACACAAAAAAGGTCGTGCCCCGGCCTGGTTCGCTGCGCGCCCAGATCTGTCCGCCATGCGCCTCGACAATCGCTTTGGTCAAAAAGAGGCCCAACCCGGCCCCGGTCGTGCTGCGGCGCAAACTGCTGTCCACCCGGTAAAACCGATCAAAGATGTTCTGCAGTTCTCCTTGGGGAATCCCGATGCCCTGGTCGGCGACAAACAACACCACCTGTTGCTGCCCATTGGCATCAGGTGCAAGATTGGTCCAGCCGCCAATACGGATCACCCCACCATCCGGCGAGTATTTGATCGCGTTGCTCAACAAGTTGGTCAGCACCTGGCGCAGCCGTTCTTCATCCCCCCAGACCAGCGGCAATGGCTGAGGAAAATCCGATTCGATCTGATGTGTGCTTGTCTGGGGGCGATAGGTCTCTGCGATCCTGCCGACCAACGCCTCCAGGTCTACCTCGTCAAAATCCAGCCGCAGCCCACTGGCCTGGATGCGGCTGACATCCAGCAGGTTGTCGATCAACGCCTCCAGGCGGTCGGCCTCCTCTTCGATGATCTCCAGCCCCTGTCTGGCCGTGGCTGCATCCCAATCCGCATCCGGTCGCGCCAAGGTCTGGGCATAGCCCTTGATCAACGCCACTGGTGTCTTTAGCTCATGGCTGATGGTGGAGGTGAAGGTGGACTTCATCTCCTCCTCTTCCCGAAATCGGGTGATGTCATGTACGTTGACGATGATGTTGACCAGGTGGCCTGCCTCGTCGTAGAGCGGTGAGTAGGTAGCAGAAACCGTGATCCGCCCGCCGCCAGGCCGCACCAGATCGCCTTCACAGCGCAGGCTGATGCCTTCGACCAACACGTCCACTGTTTCCGCCTGGCAGAGATCTTCGCCTACCACGTTCGTCAGCGCCAGGACTTCGTGACACGGTTTGCCCAGCGCGTCCTCCTCACTCAGATCCACCATGGCAGCCAACGCCTGGTTGATCACCACCACGCGGCGCTGCACGTCCAGGATCAAAATCCCGTCGGCGCTGTTCTCGATGATCGTCGCCAGACGGCTGCGCTCGGTCTCCAGTTGGTGATAGAGGCGTGCATTGCGCACGGCAATCGCCGCTTGGTCGGCAAAACCCTGCAGAAACTGCCAATCCATCTGGGTAAAGGCGTATTCGCTGCGAAAGAGATAGATGATGCCCAGCAGTTCATCTTCGAAGAGCAGGGGCAGCCCCACCACCTGGCCCAAGGTAAAGCCCAACTGCTCCTCGACCTTGCGCACACGCGCCTGTAGATCGAGAAAGTCATGTTCCTCGTGCTCGCCGCCCAGATCATCTACCTCACGCGCGGGGGGAGCCATATCCAGCAGCGGCTCGAAGTCACGCCATACCTGAGGCGGGAGATTGTAGACGGCGCGGATCTGGAAATAGGTGGGCGCATTGTCCTGCCCATCCGGCCAGGGCTGGGTGCGTGCCAGGGCAATCAACCCGGCGCGACAGCCCACCATCTCGGCGGCGCTGCTCAAAATCAACTTGAGCAGGCTCGGCAGATCCAGCCGGGAAGTCATTGCCCGCGTGATGCGGAGCAGGTATTCGCGCTGGCGCAGTTGGTAGGTCGCTAATAGAGCCGGTACATTCATGGGGATATTATAGCCCAGTGGGGGATGGAACACGAGTATATAGAAAAGACCGGCACCCCGCGGAATGCCGGTCGCTGGATCGCGGATAGCAGCAGGGTATCAGGTCAGGCTTGCCCCCGTAAACCAATCGGGCAGCAGTTCCTGCACCGTCGTGGCGCGGTATTCGCCCGCGGCGGTGGCGATATAGACAGCCATCTGCGGCCCCAACTCCGCCATGACCTGGCGGCAGATGCCGCAGGGGGAACCGCCGTTCTCAGTCGCCACCGCAATCGCGACCAGGTCCCGCTTCCCCTGAGCAATCGCCCCGGTTAATGCCACGCGTTCAGCGCAGATCGTCGCGGGATAGGAGGCATTCTCCACATTGCATCCCAGGATCACCGACCCGTCGGCGGCCAGCACCGCCGCGCCCACCGCATACTGGCTGTAGGGTGCATAGGCGCGCCGCCGCGCGTCGAGCGCATGCGCCACCAGTTTGGCGGCGTCTATGCCCGCTCCCGACTTCTTCACATCTGACGCCTGAATCTCTTCTGACACCATAACACCGTCTTAATCCGATGCCGAATACTTGAATTCGGGCCGGGTGGTGGATCCGTTGGCGGGTCCGGCGGGTGCGTCACTGCGAGCCGGATCATCCGCCTCAGTGTTTTGCACCAACCGTTCGGCGCGCACTTGCTCAATGCGCCGCCCTTCCAGCGTAGTGACTGTAAAACGCCAGCCGCCCACGTCAATGAACTCGCCCTGGCGCGGCACATGGCCCAGCAGGCTGTAGATCATCCCGCCCAGCGTATCGGCATCGTCATTCGGCAGTTCGGCATCCAACAGCTTTGAAAGAGAATAGATATCAAAGCGAGCGTTGAGCAGATAGGTGTCGGGGGCAACCAACTGCACGTAGGTCTCTTCCAGGTCATACTCGTCCTGGATATCCCCCACGATCTCTTCCAGGATATCCTCCATCGTGACCAGTCCCGCCGTACCGCCATATTCGTCCACCACAATGGCAATATGAATATGGTCACGCTGCATCTCGCGCAATAAGGTGTTGACCTTTTTGCTGGCCGGGACAAAGGTCGCCGGTCGCAACAGCGTACGGATGGGCACGTCGCCCCGACCGTCCTGGAAACAGGTCAACAAGTCCTTGGCATAGAGCAGCCCAACGATCCGGTCAATGTGCTCGTCATAGACCGGAATCCGGCTGTGACCCGCCTCGATGATCACCTCCAGCGCATCGTGCAGGCTCGTCTCGACGGGCAGCGCCACGATATCCAGCCGGGGGACCATCACCTCCCGCGCGACCATCTCGTCCATAGCGAGGATGCTCGCGATCATCTCCTTCTCGCTTTCGAGGATAGGTTCCTCGTCCTCGCCGGAGATCACGGCGCGCAGCGCATCGTCAATCGGGTCGTGTGCGGGTTCTTCGGGGCCACCGGCCCATTGCAGCAGTCTTGCCACCGGCGTCAACAGCCAGACCACAGCACGCAGCAGCGGTCCTAAGGCCAGTGCAACCGACTCCACCCGCGCCGCGACCCAATGCTGCACCAACGCTTGAAATACCACCACAAACAACCAAACAATCACCGTCACAAGCAAGAACTGGCCTAGGTGCAGCGCATTCGGGAGTATACGCGCCATGGCAGCGCCAGCTACTAAAATCGCCGCTGTCTTCAGCAGCATGACGGTGAGCGTTACAGAACCAGTATCGCGCAGCAGTTGCTCCACAGCCCTGGCTCTGGCATGACCCTCCTCGCTCATCTTGCGGATCGCACTCCGGCTCACGCCCGACAAGCACGATTCCGCCGTGACGGCAAAACCAGCCGTCAGCAGCGCCAGCGCAAAAAGCGATAAGGGTATAGGGTCAGGTTCCACTCCGTTCTCCTCTATTCATGGGGTGTCGCGCCACCCTCTGCCGCTTGGTCAGAGGTCGATGCGTTGTCGCGTGGGACGGCAGGCCGGGCCGGTACGCCATAGACCAAAGTCCCCGGCGCAACATCCCGCGTGACTACCGAACCCGCACCTGTGCGCGCGCCCGGTCCGAGTTCCACCGGCGCAACCAGTAACGTGTCGCTACCGATAAACGCGTCCTCTCCAATCACTGT
>CAZYQJ010000339.1:0-2431 GCA_964649925.1 uncultured Litorilinea sp. | reverse complement strand
TGTCTTACTCTTGATCTTTCCGTCATAATTGCAGGTAATGGTGCCTGCGCCAATATTGGCATGCGCGCCGACTTGGGCATCGCCGATATAGCTGAAATGGCCCATATGCACGCCAGGCCCCAAGTAGCTGTTCTTCACCTCGCCAAAGCTGCCCATATGCACACCCTCGGCCAGATGCGCCCCTTTGCGCAGACGCCCAAAGGGGCCGATCTCGCTGTGCGCCTCCAGGCGCGCCCCTTCGATGTAAGAATGGATCACCCGGCAGTGGTCGCCGATCTCACAATCGAAGACCTGGCTGTATGGGCCGATGACGGCATGGCGGCCTATGCGGGTCGCGCCGTGCAGGCTTGTCCCCGGCCAGATCACCGTATCACTGCCGATCTCGACGCCATCTTCAATATACGTGGTCGCCGGGTCGATGACGGTAACGCCACCTAACATGTGATCTTCCAGAATACGCCGTCGCAGCACCCCCGTCACATGGGCCAACTGCACCCGTGTGTTGATGCCGTCCACTTCCTCGGCAGGCGCAGGCTGTGTGATTACATGACGCCCCTGCGCCACGGCGATGCCCACCATATCGGTCAGGTAATACTCGCCTTTGGCGCTCAACGGGATCTTGTCCAGGTTCGCCCACAGCCACTCCGCATCAAAACAATAGATGCCTGGATTCAGCTCTCGAATTTGACGCTGCTCCGGCGTACAGTCTACCTCCTCCACAATGGCCTGGATCTCGCCCTGGGCATTGCGCACGATGCGGCCAAAGCCCTGCGGGTCATCTCGTTCCACGGTCAGCATGGACAGGGCAGGCTGCGCCCCGGCTGATTTTCCGGCCTGAAACGCTTCCACCAGGGCGGCGAATGTCTCGGCACGTATCAGCGGCATATCCGCATAGCTCACCAACACCACGTCGGCCTGCCCACGCAGCAGCGGGGCCGCCTGTTGTACCGCATGGCCTGTACCGAGCAGGTCTGTCTGCACCACATAGCGCGCCCGGTCACCCAAATGCTGCACCACCTGTTCACGGCCATGTCCCACCACCAGGACCGGGGGGTCGGCGCTAAGGGCCTCCGCCATCCGCACCGCCCACTCCACCATAGGTCGTCCCAAGATCGGGTGCATCACCTTGGGGATATCCGATTTCATCCGTGTACCGAATCCGGCAGCCAAGATCACATTGACCAAGCGCACGATGAAGCTCCACTGGTTTCTATATGAGTGCCGAAAAAACGCCTAGAACAACAAAAAAACCAGACGCGCCTATCTTCCGGCAGGCCGCCTGGTCAGACATCTTATTCAAATAGGGACTACGTTTCCGCACAGCGGTCGAGCCACGTTCGCTCGGACTGCTTGGAGGGTTATCTTCGTCCATCAACTCGTTATAAAGACAGAACCGGTCAACTTATATCCGGCACCCATTGTAACACGGGGCTGGAACTAGATGCAAGCCTGGAGCAGTCCAAAGGGGTTCAAATTGACCGTAGTGGAGGGAGAAAGCGAAAAGGGGAAGCGGCGTGGTAGGTGGTTGGCGATGACCTACTCTCGCATGCAGTCACCCACATACTACCATCGGTGCTGGCGGGCTTAACGGCCGGGTTCGGGATGGGACCGGGTGTACCCCCGCCGCGCAAATCACCAACCATCGACCGCGCCGCTTCGGGTCGTACCTATTGTCCACTCGCTTGGCAAGCGAGTGGTGGGCAGCAAAGACGCTGACCCATTCAAAACCAAATAGGATTAGAGCGACAAAACAAGGTAGGTAGATTAAGCCCTCGTGCATTAGTACGGATTCGCTCAAGACCTCACGGCCTGTACACGTTCCGCCTATCAAGCTGGTCGTCTGCCAGCGCACTTACCAGGTTGTCCCTGTGAGGGAATTCATCTTGAGGCCGGCTTCCCACTTAGATGCTTTCAGCGGTTATCCATCCCAGACTTGGCTACCCAGCGATGCCCTTGGCAGGACAACTGGCACACCAGCGGTCTGTCCACCCCGGTCCTCTCGTACTAGGGGCAGCTCCTCTCAATTCCCTTACGCCCACAGCGGATAGAGACCGACCTGTCTCACGACGGTCTGAACCCAGCTCGCGTACCACTTTAATGGGCGAACAGCCCAACCCTTGGGACCGACTACAGCCCCAGGATGTGACGAGCCGACATCGAGGTGCCGAGCCTCCCCGTCGATGTGAACTCTTGGGAGAGACTAGCCTGTTATCCCCGGGGTAGCTTTTATCCGATGAGCCATGGCCCTTCCACTCGGTGCCATAGGATCACTAACGCCGACTTTCGTCTCTGCTCGACTTGTAGGTCTCGCAGTCAAGCTCCCTTGTGCGTTTACACTCTCCGACTGGTTTCCATTCAGCCTGAGGGAACCTTTGCGCGCCTCCGTTACTCTTTAGGAGGCGACCGCCCCAGTCAAACTGCCCACCTGACA
>CAZYQJ010000338.1:0-6219 GCA_964649925.1 uncultured Litorilinea sp. | reverse complement strand
GCAAAGGTCCAGCGTTTCGACATGCTCATCCTGGATCACCACCTCGTCGTCAGGGTCGAGATAGGCGGCCAGGGTCGCCAGCCCCAGGGGTGGGAAGAGCGAATACTTGATCGGCCGGAAAAACGGACTCTTGGCCTCGGTCAGCGCCGGGAGGATCATTTTCACCTTCATGTCGTCTATCTTTCTCTTGTCTAGTGCATGCCGATTGCGTGCATCACGCGCCGTTGTGTCCGCCACTGTAGAGAAAGCGCCGGGGCCGCGCCACCGTTCAAGTGCGTCCGCGCGCGCACCTGGGTGCTTGACAGCCCCAGGCCGCGGGTGGCAAGGTGGACGCGAGAAAATGTTCCTTCGTACGCGGTTGAAACCCTACTCGTTCAGGGAGGTAAGGCAATGGCAAGAAATGCGGAAAACGGTGACGGACGGCGCGGGAGCCAGTGGAGGATAGCGGGCTGGGCCGTCGCAACGATCCTGTTGCTGCTGGTGCCCTTGGTTGCGATGCAGTTCTCCGAGGAGTGGAACTGGGGTCTGTTCGATTTCATTTTCGCCTTCGTGGTCCTGTTCGGCGCTGGTCTCACCTATGAGCTGGTAGCGAGGAAGGCAGACACGATCGCATACAAGGCGGGTGTCGCCGTTGCGGTGGCGGCGGCACTCCTCCTCGTTTGGATCAATGCCGCGGTCGGCATCATCGGAGACGATGAGGCTATCAACTTGATCTATTTCGGCGTACTTGTCGTCGGAATGATCGGCGTCCTCATCGCACGCTTCGAGCCGCAGGGAATGGCACGCGCCTCGTTTGCGATGGCAATCGCTCAGATGTTGGTCCCTGTGATTGTGCTGACTATCCCAAACCTCCGGGGGACTTTGATGGAACCGCCGGGTGTACTTGGTGTGTTTGGGCTGAATGCGTTCTTCGCTGCGCTGTTTGCCGGATCGGCCTGGCTGTTTTGGATAGCGGCGCGTGGGGAACCCGAGCAGGGCGCGGCATAACCCCCGCTGAAAGACGCAGGAATGCTCAAGGTCTTGTTGGTCGAGGACAATCTACGCCTGCAAGCCGGGCTGAAGACGGGGCTGGAGGCGACGGGCACGGTGTGCGTCGTCGGCGCTGTCGACCGCGGCGAGGATGCGCTGGAGTTTTGTCTGGCCTCCGGCCCGCCCGATGCGATCCTGATGGACGTGGCGTTGGCCGGTGAGATGGACGGCATCGCCGCGGCCGTCGCCATCCGCCGCGAATATCCGCGCCAGCCCGTCGTCTTTTACTCGATCCAGGATGACGATGCCTACTATCGCGCCTTCCGTGAGGCGGGCATCTTGAGCCACTACGCCTATGTCCGCAAATCCAACTACCTGCTGCCGGAGATGATCGTGCCGCTGCTCTGTGATGCGGCGGCGGGGCGCGGTTTTGTCGACCCCAGCGTCGAGGCGCGCATTCAGGAGGTGCGCCACCGTGACGAACAAGACCCCATGAGCCTGTTGGAGCCAAACGAGCAGGTCGTGGCGCGGATGCTGGCAGAGGGGTTGACCAACCAGCAGATCGCGGCGCGCCTCGGCTTTCGCGACAAGCGCACCATCAGCCGCACCAACGGCGAAATCTATGCGGCCTGGGGGCTGGCAGACAGCGCCGCCGACGAGAAAACGGCGCGCACGCGCGCTGCGATCATCGTCCACACCAGGCGGCTGATCCGCTGGGATGAGGACGGGACAGCCTACACGCTCAACGCGCGCGGCGAGTGGGAGGAATACTTCACATGACCGGGCGTTTCTGGCTCGATTGGGCCATCATCGCCGTGTCGATCTTCAACACGATTGTGCTGCTGTGGTTGGGGTTGATCGTCTTGCTCAACGCCAACCGCCGCGATTGGGGCGTCTGGTTGATGGGCGGCGGGCTGTTGGTGGGCGCGTTCTTTTTTATCAGCCACAGCGCCATGTTGGGCCAAAACCTGGCGATGAACCCGGATGGCCTTAACTTTTGGTGGCGGGCAGGCTGGATCCTGGTGACCGTTTCCCCCTTTGCCTGGTATGTCGCCGTGCTGTGGTTCAGCGGCTTTTGGGCCGCGCCGCAAAGCAGCCTTAACCGCCGCCACCGCGCCTGGCTGTGGGTCATGGTTCTGTGGCTGGCCGGGTTGATCATCTTGCTGATCGCGGCCAACCTCATCCCGGCCTATGACCAGGTGGTGCAGCTAACGTCAAGCGGGACATTGGCAGTACGCCATGCGCCGCTCTTGTTCCTGATCTTCCCCCTGTGGATGATCGCGTGCGTCCTCCTGTCGATTGACGTGCTGCACAGACCGGCAGCGGTTGACAATGCCAACACCCAAACAGCGCGGCAGCGCGCCCTGCCCTGGCTGTTGGGGGCTGCGGGCACGCTGCTGGCGGTTGCGCTGGTCGTCGCCTACTTTGTCGGCAGCGTAGTTGCGGTCGCCGTGGGGGGTGAATTGATCGCCGCACGCATGGAAACGGTGGCCGCCTATGACCTGGCGCTTTCGGTCTTGATTTCGATGGCGTTACTGCTGTTGGGGCAGGCCATTGTCTCTTACGAAGTCTTTACGGGCAGGGTGCTGCCGCGGCGCAGTTTTGTCCGCCACTGGCGCTACGCCATCATCCTGGCGGCTGGCTATGCGGTGGTCGTGGGCTGGAGCATCAGCGCCCACCTGCGCCCGATCTACAGCCTGCTGCTGGCGACGCTGCTGCTGACGCTCTTTTATGCGCTGTACAGTTGGCGGTCGTTTCAGGAACGCGAGCAGTTTGTGGCGCGGCTGCGCCCGTTTGTGCAGAGCCAGGGCATCACGACCAACCCGCTGCACGCAAGCGCATCCGCCAGCACGCTCTTCACGGCCCTATGCCGCGATGTGCTGGGAACAGCGCACGCGCAGTTGATCCCGCTGGGCAGCGTCGCCCCGCTTGTCACCACAACGCTGCACTATCCGCAGGACGACAGCGGGCCGCCCGTGCGCCCGCCGCGCGAACTCGGCGTTGGGATGACCCCGCTCGACGCAGCGTTCGCTCCCTATAGCTGGGCGATTTCGCTGTGGAACGAACGCGGGCGCATCGGTGCCTTGTTGATCGGCGAAAAGCAAGATGGCGGGCTGTACAGCGAAGAGGAGATGGAAACCGCCCAGGCTGCGGGTGAGCGTATTGTGCACCTGCTGGCCGGTGAACAGATGATGCTGCGGCTGATGGAACTCCAGCGCAAGCGCACCGCTGAGCAGCGGGTGATGGACCTGCGCACACGCCGCGCCCTGCATGACGAGATCCTGCCCACGCTGCACCTGGCGATCTTACAGTTGGGCAGCGCTGACCGCCAGCAGCCCGCCATCCAGGAGTTGCTGCGTACCCTGGGCGAAGCGCACCAGCAGATCGCCGACCTGCTGACCAGTTCCCAACCTGCACCAGCCCGCGCCCCTGAGACGTGCGCGTTCCCGGCAGCGTTGCACGCCCTGGTCCACAACGAGTTTGCCTGCAGTTTTGACCGGATCGTGGTTCAGAATGGCATGAACGGCGAAGATTCTGTGCCGGATGGCAAGATCGATCCGGTGTATATGGACCCGGTGGTTGGCGAGGTGGTCTTGGGCGCAGCGCGTGAGAGCATACGCAATGCCGCTTCACATGGCCGCGGCGGCCAGACGGATCGCCCTTTGTGTCTTGAGATCGGTTTCGGCGTGGAGCCTGACGAGTTTGCCGTGACCATTGCAGACGATGGCGTGGGCATCGACGCCAGGATCAGCGCGGCTGCTTCTCCGCCTGGCGGCAGCGGCAACGGCCTTGCCCTCCACAGCACGCTCCTGGCGATGGTCGGCGGCTATCTCACGGTTGAATCGCCGCCCGAAGGGGGTACACGGGTACGAATCGCCGTGCCAAAGAGCGAGTAGCGAGACACCAAGAATAACGATAAAAACATATTGACAAACGATATATCGTGTATTACGATATGATCGTCTATGACGAAGCGATGGAGAAGAAACAGTTGCCCTTTGGCAATGATGATCCCTGCGTAAGCGCCAACCAAGCGAGGTATTTATGAAACTAAAACGAGGTTCGACACTCTTCTTAAAGGGAGTCATCTTGCTTATCGGAATCGTCGCACTTGCCGGGATGATCAGGTTTCCTCAAACCGAAGGAAGAGCTGCCAACCTAGACCTACTCAGAATTTATGCAGATCCGTTTATTGTCTATGGCTATATCGCCGCGATTCCATTTTTTGTTGCGTTATATCAAGCATTTAGGCTTTTGAGCCATGTTGATAACAATCAAGTTTTTTCTCAATCAGCAGTAGAAGCAGTGAGGAACATAAAATACTGCGCACTCGCGATCAGCGGCTTCATTGTATTAGGAATACTCTTGATTAGGTTATTTGCTCATGGTGACGACCCAGCAGGTCCCACTGCCTTGGGCATTATTACTACTTTTGCTTCTTTTGTAATTGCAACTGGTGCAGCCGTTTTTGAAAGACTTTTGCAAAAAGCCATAGACATAAAATCGGAAAATGATTTAACCGTATGAGGTTCACGTGTGGCAATAATCGTTAATATCGATGTGATGCTTGCAAAGCGAAAAATGAGCGTAACTGAGCTTTCTGAGAAGGTTGGTATAACGATGGCTAATCTTTCCATCTTGAAAAATGGAAAAGCAAAAGCTATCCGTTTTTCAACCTTGGAAGCGATCTGCAAAGCCTTAGATTGTCAGCCTGGAGATATTCTGGAGTACAAAAACGATGAAGCTGCTTAAGGCGGGCCACGTCACGAGAAACAAGCCCGCGGTCAACGCCAGTGCCCATAGCGGTCGCTGTCAATTGGCGTCCGCTTCATAATCCAAAAAGGGGCGGCGTCGCTGCCCGGCGCTGCCCCCTGTCACCGGGGTGAATCTGCCATTCCCCCGGATACCTCCAACCATTGACCAACGGTCTGTCTTGTTCTATTTACCGGGTTGACCGGTACGGCATGAGCGACCCCTGATTACCGGATCGCCTCCACCGCTGTACAATCTTCGAGATACTTGCCATTGCCTTCTGCATCGATGAAGGCGATCTTCACATCGTCAAAGTAGATATTCGAGTTCATAAACCCCGGCGATTGCGCCTGGATCAAGACCATGATGTCCCCGGCATCGCCCAGGTCGACGGTGTTGGTCAGTTCAGCCCATTCACCGCGCACATAGCCGTTGGCGTAGAAGGCCTGGTCGCCATCTGCGCCGGGCTTGATCCCCAGCGAGGCCCAGTCATAGTCAATGCCGTCGCCAAAGTCTACCTTGGCCGCCTGGTCATGGTCCCAGATCAGGTATTTGACGCTGACCATGGCCTTACCGCCCTCAAACCCGGCAGGGACAGGGATGCGCGGGCTGCCGAAACCGGCGGCATAGGGCTGGTGGCTGGCGATCTTGGCGGCGTATTGCTCGCCATCGCCTTTGCTTTCCAGGTCGTTGTAGCGGTCGCCCGGCCCCACCGACCGTTCACGCGTGAAGGCGACCACGTCAGCCTTGTATTCCCCTGCATCCAGGGCAAAGGCTCCCCAACCGCTGTACCAGTCAGTCCAGATATCCGGGTTGCCGTCGCTGGCGGACCAGGCGATGTCGGCGTTGAAGCTATTGCACACATTGGGCGAGTCATACAACGTCAGCCCCGCGCCCAGCCCGGTCAGGGTCTGGCGCACCCCGCGGCCTGGCGCTTCCTGTGTGCGGCCTGCGTCGGCGGCATCCGCCTCCAGCGCATTGACCGTCAGGGGCGCGTTGACCAGCAGGTCAAACGACTTCAAAGGAATCGGGGGTGTCATGCGCGGCCCGAGGATGGGCAGCGGCGGGGGTGTGATCGGCGCAGCCAGCGCTGCGTTGACGGGCAGCAACGCCACAATGACCAGGGCGAGCAGCCATCCGGAGCGAAGTGAGCGGATCGAAGTCATTAGATTCTCCTTCTAGAGTACCAAGTTCGATGTCGCGAGACCTATGTCGATAACAGCAGAATGAGTTTCCCTGTATCGAACAATGATGACGCAAAATGACACAAAAAGTTGCGACAAGATACGCACTTTCATATGAACCAGACCACAGCATATGTCGCAATAAATGGTGTCACTTGTGATGGGAGTGCGGTACCCGTTGGCGAAACGGGTCGAGAAGGGTGATCGGCAACGCGCCCGGCACGATTCCGGCGGGCCAGCGTCCTTTGGTATGATGAGAGGGAGTGCCTTTCCCCCGTCGTCGCAAAGGGAAGCGTGATGCTGATTCACACCA
>CAZYQJ010000337.1:0-6233 GCA_964649925.1 uncultured Litorilinea sp. | reverse complement strand
CACGGATACGCTCGACCGCGACGAGATCCCCGGCATCCTCAGCAACGCCGACCCGTCGCGCCATGTCGCCGACTTCCAGGCAGGGTTTGACTATCTACAGGGGCAAGACTTTGTGGATGGCGAGCGGATCGCCATGAACGGGTACTGTGTGGGCGGCGGCATCACCTGGCGCAGCGCGACCCGCATCGCAGGGCTGAAGGCGGCTGCGCCCTTCTACGGCCCCGCGCCCGATCTGGCGGAGGTGCCCAATATCCAGGCCGCAGTCTTTGCCGTCTACGCCGAACTGGACGAGCGTCTCAACGCCGGGATCGAACCGCTGGAGCAGGCGTTACAGGATGCAGGCGTGACCTACAAGATCACGATCTACCCCGGCGTCAACCACGCCTTCCACAACGACACCGGCGAACGCTATGGCGAAACGCAGGCGTTGCAGGCGTGGAACGACATGCTGGCCTGGTTCAGCGAGTATGTTTGACTTTGTGAATCCCCCGAAGTTCGTTCGGGTTTTTCAGTTTTCACACCGTTTTTCACACAGAATGTAGAGAGTATGTCGAACAAGAGTTTTCAGGAGTGGGCTGGTTTGGTGTTGCGGGTTGTCGTGGGCATCGTCTTTGCCGCGCACGGTTGGCAAAAATTGAGCATGATGGGTTTTGACGGCGTGGCCGGGTTCTTCGGATCGCTGGGCGTGCCGCTGCCCATGCTGGCCGCGGTGGTGGTGACCCTCCTGGAGTTGGTGGGGGGCATCGCCTTGATCCTGGGGATCGGCACACGCGTGGTGGCGGCGCTGCTAGCCGTGGATATGCTGGCGGCGCTGCTGCTCGTGCACCTGCCCAACGGCATCTTTGTCAGCAACAACGGCTATGAGTTGGTCCTGCTGCTGTTGGCCGCGGGGGTGTACTTTGCCCTGGTCGGGCCGGGACCGTTCTCGCTGGATAACCGGCTGCTGCGCCAATTGGCATAGCAGCCAACTCCCTCCTATAAAAGCAGGGATGAGTCCGCAAACTCATCCCTGCTTTTATTTACGCAACTGTTAGCGAAGGCTTACGCCAGGCTCGGCTCGGCAGCGGCTGCCCGCCCGACGATGCGAGCATGGGTCATGTAGATGCTGATCTTGCCGTGGCCGCGCTCGGCCCCCACATAACCGCCGACGACCTCACCCGCTGCATACAGGTGCGGGATCACCGGCTCTTCCTCGATGGAAACGGCATTGCCCGAAAGCATCCCGTTCAACTCGATCACCTGGCCCTTGGTGTTGGCGCGCAGCCCGCCCATCTGGTCATGCGCAAAGAACTGCATCTTTGCGGCGAAGAACGGGGGCTTCACCAGGCGATAGTATGGGGCCGGTTTCCCAAAGTCGGGGTCGGCGTTGAGGTCGATAAAGCTATTGTAGCGTTCGAGCGACGCCACCAGGCCTTCGGCAGGGACGTTCATCTGCGCGGCCAGTTCCTCCACGGTGTCGGCCATGGCGATGCAGTCGGGGGAAAGCGCCGGGGAGACCAGCGGGTCGGGATTGCTGAACATCTCTTCGGTCCAGTTCAATCGCGCGGCCCCGTCTGCATCGGTGATGCCCCAGACGTTGCGCGGTCTTTGCGGCAGGTTTAGAAACGCTTCATAGAACGGTTTCTGCGGATAGGCCACCGCGCTCATCTCGTTGACGTAGCGCTTGCCGCCGTTCTGCACGATCATAAGCCGGTTGTAGTCTGCAACGGAAAGACCTGCGCCGCCGGGAATTGTGTCGAGCGTCGGCGGCTCCCAAGTCTGATAGACCTTGGTCCCCCACTTGAAGCGGAACTCACAGACATAGGACATGTCCGTCACTGCTGCGCCGACGTTCATCGCGGCGACCGTCGCCGAACCGTCGGTATCGACGTAGGGAAGGCCGCCCGCCGACAGGTCGGCATCCAGGCGCGGGTCCCAGGCCATCCGCATCTGCACATTGGCCTTCCAGCCGCCCGAAGCCAGCAGGACTGCCTTGTTGGCCTTGATGGTCTGCGTCTGACCGTCTACTTCCACCTCGATGCCCGTCACGGGCCCATCCGCCTCTGGCCGGATGATGCGCGTCATCTTGGTGTTCAGGTGGATGGGGATGTTGCGCTCTTGGATGGCCTTGTAAAGCACCAGCCAGATCGAGATCCCCTTGCTGCCGATGTAGTTGGGGGATTCAGCGGGCAGATGGGCGCGGGGTGCGCGGTTGCTCTCGTCAACCGAACCCAGCGTATCTCTCCACACCAGCCCCAGGTTTTCCAGCCAGAGCACCGTATCCGCGGCGTTGTCTACAAACATGCGCAGCAGTTCGGGGACCGCGCGATGCTCGCCATACTCCATCTGATCCTCGTACTGCCAATCCGGATGATCCTCAATGCCGTTGCGCGCCTGGACGTGCGTCCCAGACCAGAGGCTGTTCCCGGCGCAGAGGATCGAGTTACCGCCATAGACGGGTTCTTTTTCGATGATAATGACACTGGCCCCGGCGTCGGCAGCTTCAATGGCAGCGCACAGACCTGCATAGCCGGATCCTACGATGACAACATCGGTCTCCGAATCCCAACTCTGCGGCGCTGCCGCGGCTACTGCCGTCTTGGGAAGCGCGCTCATGGCGGCGACGCCAAGCCCTGCAATACCGGCATTCTTGAGAAAGTCCCGGCGTGAACTACTACTTTCCTTCTTCACGAGAACAAATTCCTTTACTAGCGATAACAGAGAAATGTGCGAACTTTACATGTCCTGAATGAATGCGCCAGGGTAGCGCCAAAGTGTGCATGATCAATGTACGTCATTCCACAAGGGCAAGAACTCGATGCCGTGACTTCCCAGGCTAGGTTGCGTGTAGGATGGGCAGAGGAAACTGCGGGGCAGGGATCCTTGTCGATAGGCGTGGAGAGATGTACGTGAAGCGTAGCGTAGGCGTATTCCTATTCCAGTTCGACCGATATCAGATGTATTGTGCAATCCTTCACAATACGTAGTGTATTTATAACACGAAACGTTTTGCTTGTCGAATTCCAAATTCGCGCTATTTGAACCTCGATCCGAAAAATCCCATCCCCAAAAAAGACCGGCGCTTCGCAAGCGCCGGTCATCTGAATCAAACGGGTCTAGAGAGGGCTACACATAGCGGAAACGCCAGATGCCAAAGCCAAAGAGGAGGGCCGTCGCCGCCAGCAGCACGCCGATCTCCGGCAGGATGTCAACCAGGCCACCGCTATAGAAGATCAGGTCGTGAAAAGCATCCATGGCCCACGCCACGGGCGAAAGATGCCCGACCTGCTGCATAAAGGGCGGCACAATCTCCAGCGGCCACCAGGCCCCACCGAGGGCGGCAAAGGTGATCCCCAACAACTGCGCCACGACCGACGCTTGCCGCTCGCTGGTCAAGAGGGGCGCAATCGCAAAGGTGAGACCGGTTGAACACAACACAAAAGCCGCCATGACCAGCCCCAGCAAGAGCGGGCGCGGGCCAAAATCCAGCCCCACCACCAGCCCGATGGCGAAGATCAACAGGTATTGCACCATCCCCATGGTGAAGTAGGTCAGGATCTTGCTGCCCAAGATCTGGCTGCGGCGCAGCGGCATCACCCCCAGCCGCTGCAGTGTCCAGCGCTGGCGGTCGCGCTGGAGAAACGCCATGCCGCCCAACACGGTGAACAGGACTTGCATCGACCCTATGCCCGGCACAGCCTGCCCGAACCCTTCTTTGCGTGCGGTGGTCTCGCCGCGGGTGAGCGTCATCTGGATCATGGCGGGACGGTCGGCCAGCAGCCGCTCGGTTTGAGCGTATACATCCTGGATCACGGCATCACGCCAGAGGGGGCTGGCTGCATTTGCACCGCCCTGCGCGCCCGCGCGCTCCAGGATCGCGCCCGCGACCGCCGCGGTGAGCATGGCGCTGTTGACCTGCTGCACCACCGCATCCAGGGACTGGCGCACCGGATCGGTCTCGGCCAGGTCAGCCGTCGAGTAGTAGGCGATCTCCACCGGCTCGGAGGTTTCGACCGCAGCCGTGTACCCCGCTGGGATCACGATCAACGCCGAACTGTCCCCCCCGCGCACACGCGCCACGCCTGTCTCCACGGTCAGCGGTTGATCGGCCAGGTCGCAGTCTTCCTCCACATCGGCCTCGCCGCTCCCGGACAGGCAGACCACCAGCGCATCGTTGCGGCGCAGTGCGTCCACCAGCCGGGCCGAGAGCGACCCCTCATCTTCGTTGATCACGTCCACGCGCAGCGGTTGCGGCTCGCTGCTGCCGCTAAAGGCAAAGCCCAGTACCAGCGTCAACGCCACCGGAACCACGACCAGCCCAATCCAGTTGCCGGGCCGGGAAAAAAAGATCCGCAAATCCGTCCAGGTAATCGTCAGCAATGCACGCATCGTTATAGCCCCATTCGCCGCCGGAAAAAGTACGTGCCTATCCCCGCAAAGGCCACGCCCACACCGTAGAGCACCATAAGGTGCAGGCCAATGTCGGCTTCATTGGCCGCCAGCTTACGCATAGCCTCAAGCCCCCACCAGACGGGCGACAGTTGCGAGACCTGGATCGGCATCAAAAAGCCGAACGAACCGGCGAGCACGCTCAACAGGATGGTGATGATGGGGCCGAATATCTGCACCTGCTCCGATGTGCGCGCCAGCCCGACGATCAACACGCCCAGACCCGTTGTAAAGAGGCTCAGCCCGATCACCACCACCAGCAGCGCGGGCAGGTTCGTTCCCCAGATAAACAGCCATTCCCGTTCCACCAGCGAGGCAATGACGGTAAAGGCGAACAGCAAGATCAACAACTGCGCCATCACGATCACCAGGTTGCCCAACAGCCTGCCCGCCAGGATCACGCCCGATGGCGTAGGCGTCACCAGCAGCCGCTGTAGCGTGCCCTGTATGCGATCCTCATAGATGGCGTTGATGCCAAAGACGCCCGTAAAGAGCGCGAAAAAGACTGCCTGCGCGCCGCCAATCGTCACCATCAGGATGGCGAACACGCTGTATGTCTGTGTCTGATCCACCGGCTGCGGCTGGATGCGCACATTACCTGCCTGCGGCATGAGAAGACAGCCGAGCGGTTCCAGAAGCGTAGCGTCCGCGGGCTGGGCTGGCGTGGTCGCCGCCAGGACGTCGATCCCCTGCGCTGCGATGGCCTGGTCGATGGCACGCGTGGCCACGATCATGCGCTCAATCCGGGTGAGCAGGTTCTCCACGACGGCGCGTACAATGCTCGCCGCGATGGGTGTCCCGGCGTCGGCGTAGACTTCGACCGCGCCTGCCTCTGCCGCCGCAAGGCCGCCCGGAGACGCAAGGGCCTCGCTAAACCCTGGCGGGATGATCACCGCCGCGGTCAAGTCGCCGCTGGCGACCGATGCGCGCGCCGCGGCAGGGTCGGCCACAGCCACGGCATCGAACAGCCCACCCAGGGAACCGCTTGCCGCGGCATCACCCGCAGCTGGCAGCAATGGGCAGGACGGGTTGTCGAGGGTCAGGCCGTCCCCGCGCTGGGGTTGCGACAGGAGGATGGCGGCGAGTTGGTTGCCCCAGTTCACCGAGCCAGGGTTCGTACTGGCTGCCAACGCCTGATCAAACAGGGAGGGATCACCGTCGTTCTGCGGGCGGAAGCCGGTATCCTGGTTGACGACCGCGATACGGAGTTCCTCAAACGCAGCCATGTCGCCGCTGCCCAGCCCGCTGAAGGCCAGCCCGATGATCGTGACCATCACAATCGGCGACAAAAACATGATCAGCACCGTGTTGCGCTGGCGGAAGGTGGAGATCAACTCCTTGCGGGCAATGATAAAGACCTTTTTCATGGCGGGCGCTACTCTCGCAAGGCGCGGCCTGTGAGCGCCAGGAAGACCGTTTCCAGGTCCGGCTCCAGCACTTCTACCGCCTGAATCTGAATGCCTGCCTCGCTCAGTCGCTGGATCAGCGCGGGCAAAACGGCGCGACCATGCTGGGTAAAGACCGTCAAATGGCCTGGCGGCATCTGGTCGATGTCGCCGTTCTCCACCTGCGGCGGCGTATAGACCGCGCGCGTGACGCCCTCGATTTCGCTCTGCAGCCGCGCCAACAGCGCATCCGGCACGTCCTGCGCGGCGATCTGAAATTCCAGACGGTCCTCCTCGCCCACATGCCGCGTCAGTTCGGCCTGCGTACCCAGCGCGATGATCTCGCCGTGATCCATAATGCCGACGCGGTCGCTCAGTTCCTGGGCCTCTTCCATCAGGTGCGTCGTGTAGAGGATGGTC
>CAZYQJ010000336.1:0-6234 GCA_964649925.1 uncultured Litorilinea sp. | reverse complement strand
CGAGATTGCGATCTTGCATCAGACCTCCACGGATCGATCGCAGGCGGGCACGGCATGGGGGAGACGTGCTGCGGTGTGCTGCCGCGGGCAATCGATGGACAGCCGTTGTTCAGGCCAGGGATAGGCAGGATTATCGGTGATTTTGGCCTGGCGCGCAACCATGACCTGATCAGACAATTGCGGCGATGGAACCATCACGCTGCGAGCGGTGTATTGATTGGTGATCGCCCCCCACATTCATGAATGGGCAGGACAGGCTTGAACGAAGCTGAGATGGTGGCTCGGGCGCGGGCAGGCGATGAGAGTGCCTGGCTTGCGCTGGTCGATATGCACGGCCAGGCGGTGTTCCGGCTGGCCTACCTTCTGACCGGCGATGCCGACGACGCGGCAGACGTGGCACAGGAGACCCTATTGCGCGCCTACCGTCACCTGCATCGTTTTGATGCGACACAGCCGCTGCGCCCCTGGCTGCTGCGGATCGCACGCAACCTGGCGTATAACTGGCGGCGATCCGTCCGGCGGTTTGCGGCAGCGTTGGGCAGGTATCAAGCCGGGCGGCTGGTGCAAGCGGAAGCAAGCGACCCTGCGCCGTATGATGAGGTCCGGCAGGCATTGGCAGGGTTGAACGCAAAGGATCGGGATGTGATCTATTTACGCTACTTTCTGGAATTGAGCGTTGCGGAGACTGCCACGGTGTTGGGGGTTGCCGAGGGAACCGTGAAATCCCGCTTGGCCCGCGCGCTGGAGCGGATGCGCGTTGTTTTGGTGCAGCACTATCCAGACGTGGTGGAGGAGTTCCGGGCATGACAGGGATGGAGGTCGATGCGCGTATCGAAGGCTTGATCCGGGCGGCAGGACAGACCACGGTCTATCCAGAGACGCCGGACCTGCGGGCGCGCGTGGCGGCAAGGTTGGCACAGGGGGAGCCGTCGCGCGCGATGCCGGGCAAGGCGCGACAGTGGGCGTATGGGGCCGCGGCGGTGGTGCTGGCCGTAGTCGTGATCCTGGCGGGTGTCCCCCAGGTGCGGGCCGGGGTGGGCGAATGGCTGCGTGTGGGCGCGGTGCGCATCCTGTTGCGCGCCCCAGAGCCGGACATGCCGCCGATACCGCCGACACCCATTCCAGACCTGGTGACGTGGGATGAACTGGAGGGTGAGACGACGCTTGATGCCGCCGCCGATGCGGTGAGTTTCGACCTGCTGCTGCCCACCTATCCACGCGGTTTGGGGATGCCTGACCGGGTCTTTGTGCAGCAAATGGGTGCGCCGCTCGTAGTCTTGATCTGGCTGGACGGCGACGGGGAGGGCGTTGAGTTGGCGTTGTTTGAGATGGGAACCGATGTCCTTGTCCAGAAGGTGCAGCCGCAGACGCTGCAGGAAGTGACGGTGCGCGGGCAGCGCGGGGTCTGGGCGACCGGGCCGTATCTGGTGGTCATGGGCAGCGGTGCGGTGGAGATTCGCCGCCTGACGGATGGCGAGACGTTGATCTGGGAGGAAGGGGGCGTCACCTTCCGTTTGGAGACGCGCGCCGGGCTGGAGGAAGCGTTACGCATGGCCGAATCGCTTCAACCGGGCCAGGTACGCTAAGGGGGAGTGAAAGGAGAAACGATATGCGGCGGTCGATGGCGCTAGTGCTGGCTTTGTGGTTGGTTCTGCTGGCTGTACATCCAGTCCAGGCGGGCGGCTGGGCGACGGTCACGGTGGACGGATGGCCGCAGCGGTGGGTGGCCGGTGAGCAGTATACCATCGGCGTGATGGTGCGCGGTCACGGGGTGAGTCCAATCATGGTCGGGAGGACGATCCGGATCGAGGCGCGCAGCCAGGGCGATCGGGTGACTGTGGAGGCTGTCGCTACGGACAGGGAAGGGTACTATCAGGCGGAGCTTTCGCTGCCCTCCCCGGGGGAATGGCAGATCCGGGTGGGGAACGACGCCTATGCGGAGACGGTGGTCACCACGCAGGTGGTGGAGCCGGGCGTGCTGGCCGCGGGCGTTGTCCGCTGGTGGATGGCCCTGCCGATCATGGCGTTGATTGCTGGTGCAGCCGCGATCCGGCGCGGCGTGCGCTGGCGTGCGCTCGCGATTGGCAGTACAGCGTTGGTTGTAGTGGCGGCTGTGTTTGCCCTATTTGCGGAACCGGGCTACGCCACCAGCGCAGATAAGGTGCGCTATGGGCAGGAGTTGTTCCTGGTCAAGGGGTGCGCCCGGTGTCACATCCACGCCGATGCGAAGCTTGACTGGTCAAGCCAGGTGGGGCCGGAGTTAACGGCGTATCAACCTGATAAAACATGGGTGCGCCGCTGGCTAACCGACCCCGCCGCTGTGCGCCCGAACACGCAGATGCCCAATCTAGAGCTTGCGCCGCATGAGATCGAGGCGTTGATCGCGTTCTTGGACGCGGATTGATCTGGAACGGTGACCGGCCTATTGTTTCCCCTTGGCCCGCTGCGTTCCGCAAGGGGCCAAGGGACTCTTGTTTCCCCTGTCCCGCGCGTTCCGCAAGGAGCCAAGGGATAGAGAATGATAGGCCGGTCACCGTTTGCTAGACATGCACCGTTGCGCTGGGGGGAGGCGCAGCGGGTTCGCGGCCCAGGGCACGCTTCAGGAAGTCCACGGCGACATGCGAGGGGACCGCTGCACCGACCTCCGGGCCGGTCATGAGCGTGTTGATGCCCACTAGTCGGCCCTGGCTGTCCAGCATCGGCCCGCCGGAGTGACCGGGGCGCAGGTGAAGACCGGCTGCGATCCACTCGCGGCGCGCATCGCCCAGTTCGGGAAGGTGCGCGCCGGTGCCGATCACGACGCCGGAGGTAGCGCCGCCCTTGATGCCGAACGGATAGCCCAACGCCAGCACCAGGTCACCGGCGCGGAGCCGCCGCGAGTCGCCCAGGTCAACGGTAGGCAGGCCCGTCGCCTGTACACGCAGCGCGGCCAGGTCATAGGTGGTGTCGTAGGCCAGGACGCGCGCTGGGAATTCGCGCCCGTCTTGGAGCGTGACCGTGAGCGCGCTGGTCATCTGCCCTCGCTGGTTGAGGACGACGTGGGCGTTGGTGACGATCAGCCCGTCGGCGTGCCAGATGGACCCCGCGCCTGCGCCGCGTGCGCCGTTATGGATTTGGACCAGGCTGGCCAGCGCCTGTTCGCTGAGCCGGGCCAGGTCGTCGTTGAGTTGTTGAAGAATGTTCTGCATTGGTAGAGATACTGATCTTGCTAGCGCGCCTGGGTCAGCGTCACCGTGAGGTCTTTCGTTTCCCCAGTGCGGACCACGCGCAGTGTGGTCGGTTTGCCCACGCGTTCGCCGGTAAGTTGTGCCTGCAGGTCGTCTACCTGGCGGACGGGCTGCCCGTCAATCCCCACCAGGATATCCCCTTGCAGCATACCGCCTGCCGCTGCCGGGCTGTCGGCTTCTACGGACATCACCATCAACCCCGTTTCCTGGCCGGTCTGCTGGCGCAGCGTATCCGAGAGCCGGACGGGCTGGATGCCGATGCCCAGATAGGCGCGCGGGATGCGACCGTGCGCCAGCAGGGTTTCCGTAACGCGGTTGAGCGTCGGCGCAGGGATGGCGAGGCTGATGCCGCGCAGCAGGGCCGACGAGTTGATCCCGGCGAACGTGCCGTCCGCGGTCAGAAGCGGGCCGCCCGAAAAACCCGGATACATGGCGACATCGGTCTGCAAATAGCGTTCAATCTGGCCGCCGGAGGGGGTGCGCCAGGCGGTTCCCAGGGCGCTGATGATCCCCAACGTGGCCTGCACGGTCTGACCGGGCCGCCCCAGGGCCACAACGATATGGCCTACTCGAAGTTGATCCGGGGATTGCCAGGTCGCGGCGGAGAGCTCGCTGGCGTTGACGCGCAGCAGGGCAACATCGGTGTGCGGGTCGCGACCGACCAGACTGGCTGGCTGTGTGCTGCCATCCGCCAGGCCGATGCGGATGTCGTCGTCACGTTCGACCACATGGTTGCTGGTGATGATCAGACCGTCGGCGGAGTAGACCACGCCCGTCGCGGGCAGTCTGCGCCGCGCCTCGACGCGTACGATATGCGGGCCTGCAGCTTCGACGAGACCGGCCAGGGTGTCAGATAGCTCTTTCAAGGGACTGGACATAGCTTCATCCTTTACATATAGAGTGCCACTGGGGCCACCTACGAACAGCCTGCGATGGAAGTCGGGGGAACTCTCTATGACCAGTATGGCAGCGTGTCTTGTACGTGGCATCCCTCATTGGTGGAGGGGCCGCCTAACCTTTTGACTAGGTGGCGCGACTAGAGGATGACCAACCCGGCGCGCGAGGCGCGCACCACCGCTTCTGTACGGCTTTGCGCACCGAGTTTGGTGAGAATGGCATTGACGTGAAATTTGACCGTATGCTCGCTGATCGCCAGCGTGCGAGCAATAGCCTTGTTCGCCATCCCCTGCGCCAGGAGTTGCAGAACCTCCTTCTCGCGCGCGGTGAGCGGTTCGTCGAGGGGTGGGTCTTCGGCAGGGGGGACGCGTGCAAAGAGCGTGAGCAGGGGGTCGTCCACCACAATCAGCCCCTGGGCCGCGGCGCTCAGGGCGGCGATCAGGCGCGGCAGCGGGGTCGAGCGGAGCAGGATGACGCGTGCCCCTGCATCCCAGAGGGAGCGCGCATCGCTTTCGCTGGCAGCCAGTACGGCAAGCGGGACACCGTCCTGCGTGAGTTCGTTGCTGGGGCCGACCGTGCCGTCGGGTTGGATGAGGTCGGCCAGGATCTCCAGGTCGGAATCGGGATTCCAGCCCATATCCCACAGCACGACTTGCGGCTGGTAGACGTCGAGGAGCTCGGTGATGTCACGGGTTGGCTCGGCATGGGAAACCGCTTCGATTTCCGGCGCGGTGGAGAGCAGGCTAGCCAGCCCGGTGCGCGCCAGCAGGTCCGAAGCGATTACCAAGAGGCGAAGCGGAACAGGGGCCATGGGTTTGGATCGGATACCTCCACATGCGGGTTGCTGATTGGAAATCTCCTGCTCATGTTGCGTGTATAGCTGAATCGGAGGGTGATGCTATTGTCGAGGGATTGGACGCCGCCGGTCGGTGGGAATTGTCCCATTTGAGGATGGGGGACGGTGGCGGGTCAAATAAAACGCCCTGCACACGCGTGTGCAGGGCGCATCATGGGCGGTGCAGAGGCGGCTAACGGCTGACTTGTTCTGCTACCATCGAAGCAATCTCGTCGGGGTGGCGCGCGATCTGTGCGCCTGCTGCGCGCAGCGCCGCGATCTTCTCCTCGGCAGTGCCTTCACCCCCAGAGATGATCGCGCCTGCGTGGCCCATGCGGCGGCCTGGCGGCGCGGTCTGCCCGGCAATAAAGGCAGTGACGGGCTTGGTCATGGCGTCAGCAATGAACTCGGCAGCGATCTGCTCATCCGTCCCGCCGATCTCGCCGATCAGGACTACTTGATCAGTGCCGGGGTCGTCCTGGAACATCTGAAGCACGTCCACGAATTTGGTGCCGATGATCGGGTCGCCGCCGATGCCGATGGCGGTGCTCTGCCCGATGCCGCGGGCCGTCAGCGCGTAGACAACTTCATAGGTCAGCGTGCCTGACCGGCTGACGATACCGATGTTGCCGGGGGTGTGGATGTGGCCGGGCATAATGCCGACCTTGGCTTCGCCTGGTGTGATCAACCCAGGGCAGTTGGGGCCGATCAGGCGCGTGGGGGTGGTGTCCAGATAGGCGCGCACCTGCACCATATCGAGCGCAGGGATGTTTTCGGTGATGCAGACGACGAGTTCAATCCCGGCGTCGGCGGCCTCATAGATGGCGTCAGGGGCAAAGCGGGCAGGCACATAGATGATGCTGGTGTTGGCTCCGGTGGCTTCGACGGCTTCCTTGACCGTGTCAAAGACAGGCACATTGCCCACGGCCCATTCACCGCCCTTGCCAGGGGTGACGCCTGCGACTACCTTGGTTCCATACTCGATCATCTGTTGGGTGTGGAATGCGCCTTCGCGGCCTGTGATACCCTGGACGACCAGGCGCGTGTTGCTGCCAACCAGGATGCTCATACGGTCTCTCCTTGTGCGGCGGCCACGGCCTTTTGGGCTGCATCCGCCAGGCTCGTTGCGGTGATGAGGTTGGCTTCAGCCAGGATGCGGCGGCCTTCTTCTTCATTGGTCCCGACCAAGCGCACGACAAATGGCACTTTGACCTGCAAGGTGTCGATGGCGCTGAGCACGCCGCGCGCCACCTCGTCGCAGCGCGTGATGCCGCC
>CAZYQJ010000335.1:0-6264 GCA_964649925.1 uncultured Litorilinea sp. | reverse complement strand
ACTGTCTTCGGCAGAGTGGCGTGAGATCCGTGTGAAGTTTGCCGCGGCGCGCAAGGAACTTGATCAGTGGCAGAGGCTGAGCACCGCTGTGCTGGCACGCACGACACAGGCCGCGGCGTTGGCGACTGCCCCGCGCACGACTGTCAACCGCTATAAGCATCTGGAACTGGTGGCGATCCACGGGGTCAAGGTGCTGTTGATCCTGGTGGTGCAAGAGGGGACGGTCAGACAGCAGTTGCTTGACCTGAGCCAGCCGCTCGAACAGTCGGAATTGAGCCAGGTCAGCAATGAGCTAAACGACCGGCTGATCGGGCTGACCGCGGCTGGCGTGACCCGGAAACTGAGCGGGCTGTCGCCTTTTGCGCGGCAGGTGGCGGCATTGGTGGTCGACCTGATGGAACATGCCGACCAGCAGTCCGGCGGGCAGATCTACCGTGACGGGTTGATGCAGATCCTGGATGCGCCGGAGTTTGCCGAGGGCGAAAGCGTGCGTCGGATTGTCCAGGTCTTTGAAGAGCAGTCGGTCTTGGAGCAAGTGGTAGACCAGTACCCCAATCGAGATGATGTGCAAGTGGTCATCTCCGGTGATGGGCGCATTGCCGAACTGCGTGATATCAGCCTGGTGCTGGCGCGTTATGGGATGATCGACCGCGCCACAGGTGTCTTGGGGGTCATCGGCCCGCTGCGGATGTCTTACGGGCGCACGATGGGCGCGGTGCGCTATGTCGCCGGGGTGATGAGCGAAATGGTTGAAGAAATGTATGGGCCGGAGGAGCCAGTTTAATGGCTGCCGAGCCGTCGCTATATATCTAGAGTGAGGTGTTTGGCATGAGTGAGGACAAACGGACGGAAGAGACGCCAGCGACCGAACAGATGGATGAGGCTGGGGCAACTGCCGAAGATCAGGCGCAATCCGTCGAAACGAAGGCCGCTGAGACCGTGGCGGGAACTGGGGCTGAGGCTGAACCAACCGAGGAGACAGGCGAGGCGGAATTGAGTGATGCCGAGGTGATCGCCCAACTGCGAGAAGAGTTGGCCGCCGCGGAAGCCAAAGCCGCCGATTATCTTGACAAGATGCAGCGCACCGCTGCCGATTTCCAAAACAGCCGCCGCCGCCTGGAAAACCAGTTGGCGGAGGAGACCGAACGGGCCAACGCCGCGCTGATCATGCGCTTGCTGCCGGTGTTGGATGACTTTGACCTGGCGTTTCAGAATGCAAGGGATAACCATACGACACCAAACGCAGAGGAGCAAGAGTCCTGGCTGGAGGGGTTCCGCCGCATTCACAAGAAACTGCTAGATACCTTGTCCGAGTATGGCGTGGAGCGGATCAATTCGGACGGGGAGTTTGACCCGATGGAGCATGACGCCCTCAGCAGCGAGCCGAACGAGTCGGTGCCGAGCGGCCATATCATCGATACCATGCGCGCGGGCTACAAGTTCAAGGGACGTGTTCTGCGCCCGGCGCTTGTGCGGGTGGCCCAATAGTCCAGGAGCATTGGCAAAGGCGATGGCAGCGATCAACACCGCCACAGGGCGAGTGCGTGAGGAAATCCATTCCGGCATAAGGCCCTTTGACTTGGGCCGGGACTTGCGTCCCGTGGCCGAGTTGATCGCAGATGCCTTTACCCATGAACTGGACCCGCGGGGCCAGGCGGCGCTGCGCGAGATGCGGATCATGAGCCACCTTAGCGGGCTGATCCGGCTGCTCAGCCGCAGCACCGGCGATCTGGACGATGTGTTCAGCGGCTTTGTCTGGCTGGAGGAAGGGCGCATCGTCGGCAACATCACGGTGCAGCGGGCCGACAAATATGGCAACCGCTGGCAGATCGCCAATGTCGCCGTGGCCCCGGCCTTTCGCGGGCGCGGCATTGCACGGCGCTTGATGACGCGTGCCCTGGAACACATTGCCGAATCCGGCGGGCGCTGGGCCGTCCTGCAAGTCTATGACCACAACACCGTGGCGCGCACGCTCTACGCCAACCTAGGCTTTGAGGAGGTGGGCGGCAGTGTTGACCTGCGCCTGGCGCGCGTGCTACCGGTGGAGCTGCCCGCCAAGCGCGCCGGTTTCTTTGGCTTTGGCGCACACCAATGGCAGGCGTTGTATGAACTGGCGACCAGCCAGTTGAATGCCCAGGCTCAGTGGTGGCGGGCGCTGCGTCGCAGCGATTTCCAGGTGACGCTGGAGGCCCAATTTGGCGAGTGGCTGTGGCGCACGCTGGGGCGGCGGCGCATCTACCGGCGCTGCATCCAAAACACGCGGCGTTTTGAGGCGGCGCTGATCCTGACCGCCGAACGCTGGCGCGGCAACCACCAGATCGAGCTATGGGTGCGCCCTGAACGCTATGGCGAGATCGAACACTACCTGATCCAGTGGGCCTTGGCGACGCTGCAGGAGTACCCGCGCTGGCCCGTGCGCATCACGCTCAGCCGGGACCATGTGGCCGCGCTGGAGGCTTGCCGGGAGTTTGGCTTCTACCAACAGCAGACGCTGCTGACCCTGCGCTGCAAGGTCGGCGACGACTGAGCGACTGGGAGCGCACAAGCTGTCCCACCCGCGTATAGAACATTTGACCGATTTGTGGTATTATAAGGCGATGTGCCTAAACTGGTCTGATCCATCCAACCATCCGTAGGGGGATATCGATGACCAATTTGGTGATTCGGATTGTCATTAACGCCATCGCGCTGTGGGTGGCCGCATATCTGTTGCCAGGCATTCACCTAACCGACAATGTGGTGGGTTTACTGGTGGTGGCGTTGGTATTTGGCGTGGTCAACGCGTTGATCAAACCTATCGTTTCGATCCTGACCTGCCCTATTAACGTGCTGACGCTGGGGCTGTTTACCCTGGTCATCAACGCGCTCATGCTGATGTTGACCGGCGCGCTGGTTGGCAGCGAGCGCTTCAGCGTCGGCGGTTTTTGGTGGGCGTTGGTGGGGGCGTTGGTCGTGAGCGTGGTGAGTTTGGTGTTGAGTATGTTTCTATCGAATGACCGCTAATCCAACGACGGCTGGTCGGGCTGCGTTGCGTTAGCCTAGGTGAAATTCCCCCATCATGCAAGTACGTTTTTTACACATGGCCGATTGTCATCTGGGCTATCGGCAATACAATCTGCGCGAGCGGTTCAATGATTTTGGCCTGGCCTTTCACGACGTCGTCGATACGGCGATTGCGGAGAAGGTCGATTTTGTGCTACTGGCCGGTGACCTTTTTCAGAAGCGCTCAATCGACGCGCTGACACTCAACCAGGCCATTGTCGGGCTGGAAAAGCTGCGCGATGCCAATATTCCCTGCATTGCCGTGGAAGGCAACCATGAGCATGCCTACTACGAAGACTATATTGGCTGGATGCAGTTTCTGGCCGTGCGCCGGTTGTTGATCCTGCTCGACCCTGCCTTTGAAGGCGGCAAGCCCCAACTGAAGCCCTATGCCCGGCGCAGCGGATCATACATTGATCCGCTGCCAGGGGTGCGCGTCCACGGGCTGCGCTATCTCGGTTCCTCCACGGCGCGCGTCCTCGAAGGCTATGCGGCGGCGCTGCAAGAACTCCCGCGCGATGGCATTGAATATTCGATCTTCCTGACCCACGCCGGTGTGGATGGCGTGCTGGCGGAACAGGTGGGCGGGTTGACGGCACGCCAGCTTGCCCCGCTGCGCGACCATGTGGACTATCTGGCGTTGGGCCACATTCACAAGCCTTTTGAACGGGAGGGTTGGGTCTATAATCCCGGCAGCCTGGAAACCTGTTCTATCGCCGAGGCGCAGTGGCCGGATCGCGGCTATTATCTGGTCGAGGTGGACACCGGCCGCAGTGAAGGCCCCAAACATGTGGCGACGCGGCGCGTCAACCGGCGGCGGCAGTTCCACCAGGTGACGATGAAGGTGGATACCTTCCAGTCGCCCGACCACCTTTACGGCCAGTGTCAGGAGCTGCTGGGGAGGCGGGCGCGTGACCACGGCGTGGCACGCCTGGGGCCGGATGAGCGCCCGGTGGTGGTGCTCAACCTGAGCGGGGTGCTCCCCTTTGACCGTACCGCGCTCGACGTGGCACACCTGGAGCAGTTGGTGAACGACTGCTACAAGCCGCTGCATGTGATGGTCAACAACCGCACCCGATCCACCGAATACGCCATCGACCTGGGAGAGATGACCAGCCGAACAGTGATGGAACGGCAGGTCTTGACCGATCTCTTTGAACGCGATGTGCGTTTTCGGGCGCACAGCCAGTCGTGGGCGCGGGCCGCGATAGAGATCAAGTCGATGGTCTTGGACGGGGCCGAGCCGCAAGCCGTGGTGGAGGAGCTAGAGGCCAGGATGGCGGCCATCGAACAGGAAGGCAGATCGGCGGACGATGCTGATTCAGTCAGTTGAACTGGAGAATGTAAAGAGCTACGACAAGAGCACCGTTTTCTTTTCGCCGGGTGTCAACGCCATCGTAGGGCATAACGGCGCAGGGAAAAGCACCCTCCTCGAAGCGATTGGCTTTGTCCTCTTTGATTCCCTGGAGTACAAACAGAGCGACTTTATCCGCGCCGGCGCGAAGTCGGCAACGGCTGCCGTGACCTTTATCAGCAGCCTGGATGACCGGCCCTATGAAGTGCGGCGGCGGATCGGCAGCGGGGCATATTACTACGTCTATGACCCGCAGTTGGAACTGCGTCTCTGCGAGGGCAAGGCCGATGTCCAGAGTTTTCTGCGCCAGCATTTGGGCGTGGAAGAAGGGTCAGACCTGCCCGCACTCTTTCATGATGCCGTTGGCGTGCCCCAGGGGACGTTAACGGCTGCCTTTTTGCTGCCGGATGGGCCGCGCGGGGATGTCTTTGATTCGTTGCTGAGAGTGCGTGATTATGAACGCGCCTGGGAACGGCTGCGCGACCCAATTAACTGGCTGCGTGCGCAGCGCGCCGACTTGCAGGCTGAAATCTCCGGCATGGAAGGGCGGCTGGAACGGCTGCCAGGGTTGAAGGATGCCGTGGCCGAACGTGAGGCTGCTCTATCCGCCGCGAATCGCAAACTGCTGAACGCCAGCGAAGAACTGGTTCAGGTGCAGCAGCAGCGCACCGCACTGGAAAGGGAACGGTCTGAACTGGTGGCGTTGGAGACCCAGGTCGTCCAGACCCGCCAACGCCAGGAAGAGATCACGTTACGCCTGGCGCAAGAACGACAGGCAGAGGCCGAGGCGCAAGAGGCAGCGCGTATTGTGGCCGAGCACCAGGCCGATGCAGACCGTTATCGTACCGTCCAGGCGGAACAGACACAACTGGACCAAAAGCAGCGCCGCCGGAGAGACCTGGAGATACAGCACGCCAGCACAACCCAGGCGTTGGCGTCACACGAAGCACAGTTGCGCCGTGTGGATCAGGAACTGTCTGCGATTGCCCAGGCCGAGGCATTGGCCGCAGAACTGGCTCCGGCAGTCGCCAAACAGGCTGCGCTGGAGCAAGCATTGGCCGAGGCACGCCAGCAGCAGGCCCGGCTGGAGGACGCGCGATCCGCTGCGGCGCAGGCCGAAGGCCATGTGGCGCGCCTGCGAGCGCAACTGGCCGAACGGCAGCAAGGCCAGGGCCGCGCCGTTACGGTAGAACAAGAACAGGCCGCGCTCCAAGCGCAGATCCGCACGCTGCGCGACCAGATCCAAAACTGCCGTGCTGAGATGCTCCGGCATGAAAATCAGGCGGAGACGCTCAAGAAGCAGATGGCGCAACTGCAAGATGTGCAGACGGCGCGCTGCCCGGTCTGTGAACAGCCGTTGAGTGACGGGCATCGCCACGATCTGCTGGAGCGCAACACCGAACAGTTGCAGGCCATGCGCGCCCAGTACCGCACCATCAAGAGCGCGCTCCAGTCACATGAAAGCGACCTGGCCCAACAGGAGGCGCGCGCCAAGGAGTTGCAGGCAGAACTGCTGCGGCTGCCGCGCGCCCAGGAGATTGAAGCGCTGGCCGCGGAATTGCGCCGCGCCGAGGAAAGTCATACCGCGGCGCGCACACAGGTTGAGCAGTTGAGCGGAGCCCCGGCCCAGGCGGAAACGCTGGCGAAAGAACTGGCCGCGCTGGACGACCCGCGACGTCGCCACGCGATTGCCGCCGAGCAGACACAGCGCCGCGCCGAGGTCGATCAGCAGCGTCGCGAACTGGTGGCGCAGATCGAAACGGAGCGCGCTGAGTTGGATCAGATGCAGGCTGCACTGGCCGAATTTGCAGGTCTTGACGAACAACTGGATGCGATGGCCGCCGAGTTGCAGCGCTGTCAGGATGCCT
>CAZYQJ010000334.1:0-6272 GCA_964649925.1 uncultured Litorilinea sp. | reverse complement strand
TTGCGCGATCCGTCAGCAGGGGCGACTTGAAATCCGGCCACTGCGGCGGCAGCGCGCCCACATAGACCGGCGACAGCCCCTTGCGGTTCGCCCACACAGGCACTTCCACACAGGCGTTTTGCGGCAGGTTGGTGATCAGCCCGGTGTTCTGTACGTTGCCGTTGAACTCAAACGGCTCGCCCCCCTCGATGGCGTTCATAATATAGGCCGCATACTCATGGCCGCGCGCCAGGTCTATCGGCTTCTCCTGGGCAAACCACTCCTTGGCCTCATCGCGCCAGTTCTGCTCGCGCTCCAGATAGCGGTTCAGGATATAGCCGTACTCGCCCGGATTCCAGCCTGTGCCGTGGGTGCAGTATTTCTCGATCAGGTCTGGGCGTTTGCGGAACCACCAGTTATACTCGGAGTTATGCCCGCTGCTCTCGGTCACATAGTGATCCAGGGCCAGGAACATCTCATTGCGGACGATCTCCTCGTTGTAGACTTCGGGCCGCTCGGTGATCGCCTGGCGGATCAGCGGATAGGCGTCTTGCCCGTTCCACTCATACTCCAGATACCACGCCATATGGTTGATGCCCGCGCAGGTGTAGGTGATCTCGTCCACCGGTGCGCCGATCCAGCGCGCCAGCATCGCCGCTGTCCCCTGCACGCTGTGACACAGCCCCGTCAACTGGATGCTGGTCTCACGCTGCATGGCGCGGCAGAGCATCGCCATGGGGTTGGTATAGTTGAGCATCAGCGCATCAGGGCAGTACCGCTCCATATCGCGCGCGATCTCCAACATGACCGGGATGGTGCGCAAGGCGCGGAAGATGCCCGACGGGCCGCGCGTGTCGCCGATGTTGGTATCCACGCCATAGCGTTTGGGGATTTCAATGTCATGCCGCCAGACGTCCACCCCCCCGGCCAGGATTGTGACCACCACAAAATCGGCATCCCGCAACGCCTCGGCACGATTCATGGTGGACTGCACTTGGGCCGGATAGTTGCCCACCTCCACAATCCGCTGAACGGCGCGCGTAGCAAAGTCCAGCCGTTCGGCGTTGATGTCCATGAGGGCAATGGTCGAATTCTCCAACAGGGGAAAGGTCAACAGGTCACGGACCAACTTGCGCGTGAAACCCCAACTGCCCGCGCCGATAAAGGCGATTTTTGGCATGGTCAATCCTTCTAGATCTCAGTACGTGTGGAAGAGAGTCAATGGTTGGATGGCAGCGATTTTGGCGGCGACTCAGGAGCAAAGCCTGGGGAACAGATGCTGTGCGGATGGCAAGCATGGGCGCATGGCCTACGCTGCGCCCCTCTGCCTGTCCAAGACAAGGATGTTAGCGAACCTGTGGTCATCAACCCACGCTATTCTCCCCCGGAATAGTGAACCCACTGGCCGGAAGATCGCAAGATGATGTAGGTACAGGCCAGGATCACCAGCAGCAAGAACCAGGCCAGGGCCGACCCGTACCCCATCTTAAAAAACTCAAACGCGGTCTGATAGAGATAGAGCGAATACATCAGCGTTGTATCACCCGGCCCGCCCTGGGTCATCACATAGACCTGGGTGAAATACTGGAAAGAGCCGATCAGACCTGTCACCAGGTTAAAGAGGATCACCGGCGTCAACAGCGGCAGCGTCACGTTCAGGATCTGCTGCCAGCCGTTTGCCCCGTCAATCTGCGCGGCCTCATATAACTCCTGCGGTACATCCTGCAGCCCGGCCAGATAGATGACCACCGCGCCACCCAACCCCCAGATCGCCATGATGATCAGCGACGGCTTGGACCAGACCGGACTGGTGAGCCAGCCGATGGGCGAGATGCCGAAAAGCCGCAGCAACGAATTCGCCATCCCAAACTGCGAGTTAAAGATCCACAACCACACGATAGACGAGGCGACCAGCGGCGTAATCGACGGCAAATAGAAGATCGTGCGGTAGATCGCCTGCCCGCGCACCTTCATATTCAGCAGCATCGCCATGCCGATAGCCGCCACTGTTCCCACGCCCACCGCGCCGATTGTGTAATACAGCGTATTATACAATGACTTCCGGAAAAGCTGATCTTCAAAGAACATGACCTGATAGTTGCCCAGCCCGATGAAATTCGGCTGGCGCAGCACCGAGTAGGAAGTCAGAGAGTAGTAGAACGACGCGGCAATCGGGTAGAGGCTGAAGATCAGAAAACCGATGATCCAGGGCGAAATAAAGAAAAGCCCTTTGAACAGTTGACGCCGGGTCCGTCGGCGTCGCGACCGGATGCGTTCGGGGTCCGCTAGCGTAGCTGTTGCCATGATCGTGTCTCTACCTCCCTATCCCTTCAACCCGGTAAATGTCACGCCTTGGATAAAGGTGCGCTGTGCAAAGAAGAACAGCACGACAATCGGCAGCACCGTCACCGTCGAAGCCGCCATGATCCGGCCAAAGTCCGAAATGCCATAGGCATTCTGCATATTCCGCAGTCCCAAGGCAATGGGGTACTTTAACTTCTCGTTGAGGTAGAGCAACGGCCCCAGGAAGTCATTCCACGAATTGATGAACTCAAACAGCGCCACTACAGCGATGGCCGGTTTGACCAGCGGCAGCACCACGCGCCATAGGATCCCAAAATCTGTTGCGCCGTCAATATGGGCCGCGTCAAACAGTTCGGGCGGCAAGGTGCGGAAAAACTGGCGCAGCAAAAAGATGAAGAACGCACTCCCAAAAAAGGTCGGCACAATCAGCGGCAGATAGGTGTTGATCCACCCCAGCCAGCTAAACACCAAGTACAACGGGATCATGCGTACCTGGAAAGGCAGCATCAGCGTCGCCAGCACGATCAAAAAGATCTGGTCGCGCCCAGGCCACCGGATGCAGGCAAAGCCGTAGGCAATCATGGTATTCGAGAGGACAGCCCCCAAAATGCTGAACACCGCGATGATCACCGTATTCCGCATGTAAAGCAGCAACGGCTGGTTGGGGTCCCCAAAAAACGCATCCGGGTAATTCTGTGCGAAGACCGGATTGGGCATCCACTCAATCGGGATGCGGAAGACTTGCTCCGGCGTCTTGAGGGATGTGGTGATCATCCATACCCACGGCAACAGGAAAAATGCACTCAGCACCCACAACACACCATGCTTCAACGTGCGTGTGCCGATGGTACGCAGATAGTAGCCGACACTGTGATCGGCTTGCGCCGACTTGGCACGGCCCAACCGATCCGGCGAGACAATCGTCTTGGTCATTCTAGATTCCTCATCTCAAAATGACTATGCACCTGGCAACCGATACGCGGGCATCCTGGGCTGTGTGAGATGCGTTTCACCCGCGTCCACCGGCCCACAGGGATCAGCCCGATTGTTCCCGGCAGCAACCACCGCCACCGGGAACAACCAGGCCCCTGAACCTAGGCAGGGTTCTGCTGCACCCAGCGCTCGTATTCCGCCACGATCTCGTCTTGGGCGGCATCCAGCGCGGCCTGCGGCGCGGTCATGCCCGTGCGGGCCTGTTCCGCGGCTGATCCAATGCGGTCGTTGACAAACGCCGAGATCGGCACCTTGGCCGGAACCAGCGTATAGTCTGCCTCGAAGAAGGTTGTCAAGAACTGGTCATAGCCCGGATAGGCGTCCAAGACGGGCTGCCACGCCTCCGATTCCACCAGCACCCGTGAAATCGGCATGTGGGGGCGGCCACCGCCGACCGGCGCAGGCAGGTAGAGGCTGGCATACTCCTCCTCGCCGCCAAAGCCGCACAGGAAGCGCACATAGCGCGCCGCCTCTTCGATGTGCTGCGTCCCCTGGATAATGCAGGGGATGTCGCCGTAGGTCCACAGCCCGCGGCCCTTGTCCGCCGTCGTGTGGATCGGCGTCACGACATATTCAAAATCCTCCCCGGCGGTCTCGTCGATCACGCCCAGTTCCCACGGCCCTTGCAAGAAGTTGGCGCGCTTCCCGG
This sequence comes from uncultured Litorilinea sp., assembly GCA_964649925.1. Taxonomy (GTDB): domain Bacteria; phylum Chloroflexota; class Anaerolineae; order Caldilineales; family Caldilineaceae; genus QEUY01. The sequence goes on along the minus strand of CAZYQJ010000334.1, from coordinate 2,347 downwards.
CGATAAAGAGGTCCATGGTGCCCTGGGCCGCGCCTGCGGTCTGCTGGAAGAAACCGGCAATCTGCTCCATGCCATACCACTGCGCCATCTCGGTCATCCAGGTCAGCGCGGCCACGTTCTCTTCTGAATTGATCAAAAATGTTTCGGTATCAGGGTCGAAAAACTGTCCATGCCAGATCGACATCTCGCGATTGATCCAGTCATCCCAAAAACCGATGATGTCGAGCGACCCGTCGTCGGCCCGCTTGGTCACCGCTTCGGTAAAGACGATCATCTCGTCGGTGGTCTTGGGCAGGCTGTCCGGATCATCCGGGTTGTAGCCTGCCTCGGCCAGCAGAGCCTTATTCCAGAAATTGCAGTACGCCTGGCACCACTGCGGGATCGCCCAGGTCTTGCCCTTATATGTCCCTAGATCCCAGATCGGCGGATGCACCCACTCCTTGAACTCCGCCAGGGCATTAGGATCGAGCGCATCTTCGATAGCGTACAGCCCCCCTTGCTCTGCCAACGTGTAGACACGCTGCGCCCCCCAGATCATGCACACGTCCGGCGGCGTGCCCGAAGCCACGCCGGTCATGATCTTGGCGTCCATCTCTTCCCCCGGGATCACCAGATGGGATACCCGCACGTCGGGGTTCTTTTCCATAAAGGCGTTGGCAATCCGCTTGACCATCTCTTCAAATAGCCCGGTCCAGGATGCCCAGTAGATGATCTCGGTTACCTCCCCCGAAGCGTCCGCCGGGGCAGCCTCGCCAGCGCTGCTTTGCTCGCTGCCGCCCGTTTGTGCTGCTTGACCAGGGGAGCAGGCAGCCAGGAAAGCAGCCGCCGAACCATAGGCTGAAAACTTCAGTAATTGGCGACGGCTCAGTTTGCGACCATCAGACATGACGTTCCTCCTGTTGTGTAATGTGGGACCGACAACCAAACTACGCGAACGGGGAGCAAGGCAAGGTGAAGCTAGGCAGCATCCACCCTGCAGGTTCAAGTGTGCAAGTGAGGCTGGCAACCAGAAAAAAGCCAATGCCGTAGCACAGCGTCAAGCAGTTTGTCTATACACAGCCAGCGTATGCCAGCGGGGGATCCCACACCTGGCGCGCTATATTCAATGGAGTGATGACAAATCTGCCGCGGCCCTTGTGTCGATCAATGGAGCGGGAACGTCTGACCGATGCGGCTTCGTTTGCTAGACCAGCCTTTGGCAGCGGATATAGATGGGGAGTGGCAGGCCAAGGCGGTCTAGTCTAGAGTCGGTTGAATGAATGACTATCTGTAGAAGTTAGGCCAAACGAGTTACAGCGCATCTTAGCATAGGCACTCAGTGCATGCAAAGTACGTTTTTTGGCCCCATACAGCAGAGGAACCGCCTATTGTCTGAAAATAAGCGGGATGCACAAGCGGGGGCGTGCCTGTACATCGTTTCAAGCGAGAACAACTGGAGGCAGGCGAAAATGATCCGCTGCCCGTCAGGGGCGAGGGGCAGGCTGCACAGTATCGACCACCAGCGGCGCGTTGGTCGAACGGGTGAACCGGGCGAAAAGACGGTCCCCCCACCCCCCGAAGTGCCGCACCGGATCCATGCGCCCGCGAGCGACGTGTGCCAGCCCCAAAATCCAGGCGGCGGCGATCATGATAGAGGCCGCAATGGCCAGGGAAAACCCGGCCATCGCCAACACCGGCCCTACCAGCGGAACCCAGGCGACGATCCACCCCAGCAAACCCCACACCAGCGGGACCACCACAGCGCCCAGCAGCAACGCCAATGCCTGGCAGGCATGGTAGAGCGCAAAGGGTGAGCGGCGCTGTGTGACCATCACCAGCAAAGGGCCAACCAGCGGCACGAGATAGGCAAGATAGGCCATGGCGCGGTTCGGTTTTGCCACGATCACCCTCCAATCCCGACAAGATTTAGTTCTTTGGCAAAATGGCAGGCCGCAAAATGATCCGGTTCCACCTCGACCAACTGCGGCTCCTCCTGGCTGCAAATCGCTTGCGCATAGCGGCAGCGCGGGTGAAAGACGCACCCGGAGGGCGGGTTGGCCGGGCTGGGCACATCTCCTTCCAGAATAATGCGCTCCGTCTTGATGTCCGGGTCAGCGGGCGGCACTGCGGAGACCAACGCCTCGGTATAGGGGTGCAACGGGTGGCGCAAGATCTCCTCGGACGCAGCCATCTCCACAATCTTGCCCACATACATCACCGCGATACGGTCGCTGATATGCTCCACGACCGACAGGTCATGGGCAATAAAGATCAGTGTCAGCCCTAGCTGCTGGCGCAGTTCCTGCAGTAGGTTCAACACCTGCGCCTGGATCGACACATCCAACGCCGACACCGGCTCGTCGGCGAC
>CAZYQJ010000333.1:0-6274 GCA_964649925.1 uncultured Litorilinea sp. | reverse complement strand
CCCTGAATCAGATGGGTGAGGTGGCTTCTCCAGGGTAGAGCAATCGCGAACCAAAGAGGTATAGTGTCGAGCGATTCATCAGCCGACAGGACTGCTGCAACGTTTCGAGTCGAATTGGCGTCTGTGGGGCTTCGCGCGAAGCCTCACAGACGCCAAGGATCAACACAATATCAAATTACGCGCAGGTAAGCGTGACATGACTGGATATCCCAATGCTTCAGAATATCCGGGTAAGCATCATGCGGGTGCGCGTGGACCAGAGATTTCCCTACGCCGGTTTTCTGGCGATGAAGATGAGCGTGCTGTGCTCTGGTGAAGTGACCTCCCGTTTGTAATCGCCCTCAACGACAACATCTACAAAGCCGGCCGCCTTCAGCAGCAGCAACAATTCATGCTTGAAGTAGATATTACTGGTCAGGGTACGTTCCTCCTCTGCCTGCAGTTGTCCATTCCGCCACGCTTCTACTCGCAGCTGCAGAATGATCATCTGCTCTAGGGGATTCAGATTTGCCATGCGAAACTGGGTGCGGAACTCTCGCCCGTCGGCGGTTCGCTCCACTTCAGGTGCTGTCCAGAAATCCGGATCCAGCCGTTTGCGGTTCTCGGCAATCCAGTCGTTCCAGGCCCATGAGCCCCCTTCACCGTATGGCATCTGGTGATCCAGCAGCAGTGCTCCGCCAGGGAGCAGGTGGTCATAGAAACGGCACAAGGCGCGGGCATCCTGTTCCCGGGTTCCGCCGATGCCATAAGAACCGCAGACATAGATAGTGGCGTAGCGGCGAGGCAAATCAAGCGCGTGCATGGGCTGCACATAGAGATTGGGCGACGTGCCCTCGGCCTCTGCTTTCTGCCGACACAGGGTCACCATATCCGCCGAGATATCCACACCGTCCACGTCTAGCCCGGCTCGTAGGTATGGCCTGAGTAGCCGGCCCGTGCCGCAGGCTACGTCCAGGGCTGGCTGGCCGAACTGCTCGATATACTGACGGTAATAGGCGATTTCCGTCCCATCCTCACTGGAATTTTCAAACTCAGCCCAGTTCTGGGCCACAAGACCGTAATGCCAGGTCTGGGGTTCATAGTGCATCTATAGCCATCCTCTCTCATTTCGGGTCCGTCTGCTTTCCCGCGACACACGAAGATCGGCACGCAGTGGTCGAAAATTGCGGCTGCACTAGGATATCAGCGGCATCGGCTGGGTGTGCCTGGCGCAGCCACCATTTGTGATTAGCGCAGGAAATGAAGAGTAGTCAAATTGGGCAGGATTCATCACGGGCAGCCCTTCTGTGGGAAGCCAAAATCGCCGGTACGAAATCTCATCCCTGCAGACTGCATCTATGATGGTTCGACGGCAGGGGCATAGACTGCATCCCCGGCCTTGCGCTGTGGCTCTGGAATTGCGAGCGGACGCGTTTAACCTAGTTGCGTGGGTATCGGGTACGTCCCGGAGGTATGATGAATAAGGCTATCCATGTCAGCACCTCCTTTCTTGGACACATGTACCGGAGCGGTTCGGGGAACGGCAGAGAATCGCCGTGGCCCGTAGCGTACTCTATCCCCCGACCGCTGTCAATCTGTGAAAAAACAGTTCACGATTGCCCTATTCTCCAGGGGTGCAGCGGTTGACAGCCCTGGGTCAATCGCATATACTGCACGCAGCTTTATCCCCTAGAGGTCGCCGCGCGTTTTGTAGTCCTACCCTCGACTTGGAAACCCCTGGTAGTTTCCAGTCAGTCAATGGCATAAACCTGACATCAATGAGGAGGCACTGCTATGGTCAAACGTCAGTTCTGGACGCTTGTTGCGCTGACGATTTTGCTTGCATTGGCCCTATCGGCCTGTGGCACGCCCCAGGGAGCCGCCCCTGCCGCCGAACCCCCTGCCGCAGAAGCGCCAGCCGAAGAAGCGGCGGGTGAGGAAGCCGCGGGAGACGCTGCACCTGCCGAGGAGGCCGCCCCTGCTGCGGAGGAAGGAGAGAAGGTCATCATCTTTGGTCTCTACCAAGAGCCGGAGATGTTGAACCCGTACATCCGTGTGCAGACCGCAGCCGACGATGTCGGCCAGTTGTCGGAGGAGGGCCTGTTGGATGTGGACCCCGATGGCAACTTCGTTCCTGTGCTGGTCGAGGAAGTCCCCTCCATCGAGAACGGTCTGGTCTCGGAAGACGGGCTGACCGTCACCTACAACCTGCTCGAAGGTGTGGTCTGGTCGGATGGCGAACCCTTCACCTGTGACGACGTCGTCTTCACCTGGGAAGCCATCATGGACCCCAACAGCGGCTCGGTCGTCACCACCGGCTATGACAAGATGGAATCGGTCACCTGCACGGACGATCACACCCTGGTCATCCAGTACAGCGAGTTCTATGCGCCCTTCCTGACCCGCTTCGATGCCATCATGCCGCGCCATGCCACTGGCGACCCGGCGGATATGCCCAACTGGGAGTACAACTGGAACCCCATCGGCACCGGCCCCTTTGTGCTGGCGGAGTGGGTGCAGGGTGATCGCATGGTTTATGTTAAGAATGAAAACTACCGCGGCGCACCCGACCTGCCCAAGGTCGACCGCATTGTCGTTCGCATCATCCCCAGCCGCGAGGTCGGCAAGGCGTTGATCACGTCAGGGGAAATCGATGTACTGTGGGATCTGACTGAAGCCGACACGCCCGAATTTGAGAGCAACCCCGATGTCACCGTCCACGCGCGGCCAAGCCCCAGCGCGGAGCGGCTGGTGGTCAACCTGGCCGACCCGTCGATTGACGGCACCGACGACCCGCTCAACAACCCGCACCCGATCTTAGGCGATGTGCGTGTGCGCCAGGCCATCCAGGCTGCGATTGACAAGCAGTTCATCGTGGACGAACTGCTCTACGGCGCAACGACGGTCAGCGCCACCGAACTGAGCTTGGGCTGGGCCAAGTGCGATGTGGAGCCTTCGGTCTATGACCCCGAGATGGCGATGCAGTTGCTGGAAGAAGCCGGGTTCACCGACGAAGACGGGGACGGCATCCGCGAGTGCCACGGCTGCCAGTATGCCGAAGAAGGCACGCCAATGCGTCTCAAGTTCCAGACAACCTCCGGCAACCAACTGCGTGAGGAAACCCAGCAGATCATTGTGGAGATGATGCGCGAGGTCGGCATCGAGTTCTATATCGAAAACGTCCCCAGCGCCGAATTGTTTGGCAGTTGGGATGCGGGGGCCTTCCGCAAGCATGGCAACTTTGACGTGTTGATGTACACCACCGACGACGGCATTGACCCGCACGAGTCAATCTTTGGCTATTTCCACAGTTCGCAGATGCCCGTCGAAGCGAACGCCGGTTCGGGCTTTAACTACAGCCGCTGGGTCAACGCCGAATCAGACGCGGCGCTAGAGGTGGCTGGGTCCACACCGGATATCGAAGAACGCCGCGCCGCTTATCAAACCTACTGTGAACAAGCGAGCGCCGAACTGCCCCACATCTTCCTCTATGAACGCGGTGAGATTCACCTCACGCGCTCGAACATCACCGGCTTCCAGGTGAACCCGTGGTCGGGCCAGCTTTGGAACGCAGAGGAGTGGGACAAGGAGTAGATCGCAGGTTATTGAATTCAGCGGTTGGCATGGGATCGGTCGATCCCATGCCAACCGGACTGTCCTATAGGGGCTGTGGGCGATGTCCAAATATGTGTTGCGGCGGCTGATCCAGGCTGTGCCGCTGCTGATTCTCATCAGTATGTTGGTCTTTGGGCTGATCTCCTTTGCGCCCGGCGGCGTTGGCGAGATGTACGAAGGCAACCCCAGCATTACGGCGGAGGATGCCGCCCGGCTGGAAGCGCAGTTCGGGCTGGACCAACCACTGCACATTCGCTATTTCAACTGGGCCAAGCGCGTCCTGGTCGGCGACTGGGGCACAAGCATGGTGACGCGGCGGCCTGTACTGGAGGAGATCGGCGCGCGCTTGCCCTACACGCTGCAACTGATGAGCGTGACCTTTATCGTGACGATTCTGATCGCGCTGCCGATTGGCATCTTCTCGGCCCTCCATCAATATTCCCTCTTTGACCATGTGGCGACCTTTTTGGCGTTTGTGGGACAGGCCATCCCGATCTTTTGGTTTGGGCTGCTCTTGATTATCGTCTTTAATGTACTGCTCAAAAATCCCAACAGCCCTTCCGCCGGGTTTGCCTGGTCACACCTGTGGGACTGCGCCGACTGCAGGCCGTTGATGCCGGGCGGCGGCGTCGCCCCGTACGACGTGACCCACCCGACGATCTGGCAGCGCATCCAGCACATGATCCTGCCTGTCGCCATGTTGTCCCTGTTTGGTGCGGGGACCTATACGCGCTATATGCGCGGGCAGATGTTGGAAGTGATCCACCTGGACTATATCCGCACGGCGCGCGCCAAGGGGCTGGCCGAGCGCAGAATCGTGTGGGGACACGCCATCAAGAACGCCATCACGCCGGTGATCACGATCATGGCCTTGGAACTGCCGGGTCTGTTCGGCGGCGCGCTCTTTACCGAAACTATTTTCTCCTGGCCGGGCATGGGCAGGCTCTTTTTCCAACATGCCCAACGCGTCGATTACCCGGTCCTGATGGGCATTGTGATGATCAACGCCGTATTGATCATCCTCTTTAACCTGATTGCCGATATCATGTATGCAATCTTGGACCCGCGGGTCCAATATAGTTAGCTGTTTGCAGGTAGATAGCCTATGGCCACTGCGGATACAACCCTTACGCTCGCCCCTGCCGCGCAGACCCGAGAGCGCAGCATGCGCAGCTTGGTCTGGCGTCAATTCCGGCGTCACCACATGGCAATGATCGGCACGGTGCTGTTGCTAGTACTGATCTTAGGGTCGCTGCTAGTGCCGCTGATCAGCCCGTATGATCCGGAAAAGAGCAGTATGCGCGAACGCCGTGAAGCTCCCAGCCTTGCCCACCCGATGGGCACGGATACGCTGGGCCGCGATATTCTCACGCGCCTGCTCTATGGCGGGCGCATTTCGCTCACCATCGGGCTGTTGGCGACTGCGGTCGGCATCGCCATTGGCACAGTGATTGGCGCGCTGGCAGGCTATTACGGCGGCATGGTGGACAATATCCTCATGCGCATCACCGATCTCTTTATCGCCTTGCCGCGCATCTTTATGCTGATCATCATGACGCTGCTCATGCGCAGCCTCGAAATTCCGCTGCTGCGCGCCTATGGCGGCGTAGGCGGGATCGTGCTGATCCTGGGGCTGCTGTCGTGGACCGGGGTAGCGCGCGTGGTGCGCGGCCAGTTCCTCAGCCTGAAAGAGAAAGAGTTTGTCGAAGCGGCGCGCACCCTGGGCATCCGCAACATGCGTATCGTCTTTCGCCATGTGCTGCCCAACACAGCCACCCCGATCATCGTGGCTGCCACCCTGTTGGTGGCGGCGACCATCATCTCCGAGTCGGGGTTGAGTTTTCTTGGCTTTGGCGTGCAGCCGCCCACCCCTACCTGGGGCAATATGCTCAACGGCGCACAGGACGAAATGCGCAAAGGCAACTGGTGGATGGCCGTCTTCCCCGGGCTGATGATCTTCCTGACGGTCATCTCGATCAATTACATCGGCGACGGGCTGCGCGACGCCCTAGACCCGCGGCGGATCAAATAGCGCCGCCCTATCCCCCCTAGATAAGGAAATGGCTATGACATCCCCCACAACCGCGGAACTCAAACAGCGCGTCCAGGAGTTTGTCGACGAATGGGCCGACCGGCTGATCCAGATCAGCCAGACGATCCACGCCCACCCCGAAGTTGCTTTCGAGGAACACCGCTCGGCGGCGCTGCTGGCGGGCACGGTAGAGGACGAGGGGTTTGTCGTCGATCGGGGCGTGGCCGACCTGCCCACGGCCTTTGTGGCAACCACCGCGGGCGCACACTCCGGCCCAACGGTTGCGTTTGTGGCCGAATACGACGCGCTGCCGGGGCTGGGCCATGCGTGCGGTCACAACATCATCGGCACTGCGGCCACCGGCGCGGCGTTGGCGCTGCATGCCATCCGCGACCAGGTGCCTGGGGTCATCCAACTGATCGGCACGCCCGCCGAAGAACGCGGCGGCGGCAAGGTGATCATGGTGGAGCGCGGCGTCTTTGACGGGGTTGATGCCGCCATGATGATTCACCCTGGCACAAAAGCCATGACCACGCGCGGGTCGCTGGCCTCGAACAAACTCAAGTTGGAGTTCTTTGGCCGCGCCGCTCATGCTGCCGCCGCGCCCGATTTGGGCATCAATGCGCTGGATGCCTGCATCCAGACGTT
>CAZYQJ010000332.1:3430-6284 GCA_964649925.1 uncultured Litorilinea sp. | reverse complement strand
GCACGATCTGGCCCAGGCTCACCAGAGCACGGCCATGGTCATCGGCGCGACCGGTTCCATCGGGTCGGTGTGCAGCCGTCTATTGGCGCAAGCCCTGGGCGCAGTTACCCTGGTGGCCCCCCGTCCCGAGCGGCTGATCGCGCTCAAACGCCAGATCGAAGAGGAAACGCCCGGCGCGCAGGTCATCATCGCCACCACGCCCGACGACTATGTAGCCGACATGGACGTGATCGTCACCACCACTAGCGCATTCGGCCAGCGCGTCATCGACATCACCCGCTGCAAACCGGGCGCGGTGATATGCGACGTGGCGCGGCCGCCCGATATCGCCGAATGGGAGGCGGCGCTGCGCCCCGATGTGCTGGTGATCGAAAGCGGCGAAATCCTGCTGCCCGGCGACCCAGACTTCGGGTTCGACATCGGCCTGCCGCCCAAAACCGCCTACGCCTGCCTCTCCGAAACCGCGCTGCTGGCGATGGAAGGCCGCTTTGAGGACTACAGCATCGGGCGTGAACTGGAGTTGGAAAAGATCAAGGAGATCTATCGCCTGTTCCGCAAACATGGGCTGCAACTGGCTGGGATGCGCAGTTTCGACCAGTACGTGACCGATGAAGACCTGCAAGCGCGGCGCGCGCTGGCCGACGAATTGCGCGCCGACCCCGACAAGTTCCGGCGCTACCAGACCGAAGCGCGGCGCAAACTCGCAGAAGGCGACCGGCAGTTGGCCGACACGTCTGCGCCATCGGCACGCACGATACCCTGGCAAAAGGCCCTCCCCGTCGCCGCTGGCCTCCTGGCGTTGGGACTGATTTGGATGGGCCAGCGCACCGGCCCGAATGATGACGCATAGGATTGCGTTCTAGAGGAGTAGATGTTTGCATGGCTGTCTTTGAATCTGACGCTCATCTCTACAACGTGCTGCAGAGCGTCTTCGACCGTCTGGCGGCCCACCCGCGCCAGATCGAGTCATTTACGCACAGCAACCTGGTCATCCGCATGACCTTTACCGAACCCGATGCCGAGGTGCTGCTCGACGGGCGGCAGCCGCCGCTGGAGGTCTTCTACGGCCCGCGGCCCGGCAAGGCCAACATGGAATTCTCGATGCCCGCCGACCTGCTGCACCAAATCTGGCTCGGCCGCGAAAGCACCAGCCAGGCCTTTTTCAGCGGGCGCATCAAGACCAAAGGCAACTTTCTCAAAGCCGTGCAGTTTCTCGACCTCTTCCGCGAGGCCGAACGCGTCTACCCGGCCGTCGCCGCCGAGCATGGGTTGGAGGGCTGACCATTCCTTTGACACCCCTGGCAAGCGCGGCTATAATTCCGGTGCGCGCCGTACTGGACGGCTGATCCGGGCTGATGGGGCGAAGATAGAGGGGTGGTCATGAGCGTCAGTGATGAAGTCAAACAGCGGATTGATATTGTTGATTTCATCTCACGCTATACCCCGCTGAAGAAAACCGGCACAACCTACAAAGGGTTGTGTCCGTTTCACTCTGAACGTACACCGAGCTTCGTCGTCTTTCCCCACACCGGCACTTGGCACTGTTTTGGCGCATGTGGAACCGGCGGTGACTTGTTTGCCTTCCTCATGCGTAAAGAAAATTTGGAGTTTCGCGAGGCGCTTCAACTGCTGGCCCGTGAAGCCGGTGTCTCGTTGGAAGAGGACGAAGGCGACCGCTCCCAAAGCCGCCGGGCGCAAATTTACGAAGTGAACGAGGCAGCGGCCGCCTATTTTCAGGAAGTGCTGCGCCACCATCCGGGAGCACAGGCAGCGCGTGACTATATACAGCGCCGCGCCATCGATGACGCCACACGCGACCGTTTCCAGCTTGGCTATGCGCTGGACAGTTGGAGCGGGCTGCGCGACCATCTAGCCGCCCGTGGCTTTGCAATCGATCTCCAACGAGAAGCGGGGTTGCTAAAGCACAACGAGGATCGCGACTCGACCTATGACGCGTTCCGCGGGCGGGTGATCATCCCGATTCGTGACCGAATGGGCCGGATCATTGGGTTTGGCGGGCGTGTCCTGGACGACAGCCAGCCCAAGTACCTTAACACAGCCGAGACCCCTGTCTTTCACAAATCCCATGTGATCTATGGGCTGGACATGGCCTATGAGGCGATCCGCACCGAGGGCCGCGTGGTGATTGTGGAAGGCTATATGGATGTGATTGCGGCCCACCAGCACGGCTTCACCAATGTCGTCGCCTGTATGGGCACAGCGCTGACGCCGGATCAACTGCAGCAGCTACAGCGCTACACCACTACCTTTGTGCTGGCGCTCGATGCGGACAGCGCAGGGCAGCAGGCCACCATCCGCGGGTTGAACCAGGCGCGCCAGGCATTGACACGGGTACGCAAACCGACTGTCACCGCAACGGGGCTGCGTATGGAGGAGCGCTTGGGCGCGGCGCTCTACATTGCCTCCATGCCCGAAGGCCGCGACCCCGATGACGTGGTGCGCCAGGACCCGGATCTCTGGCGGCAATTGGTGGCTGAGGCCAAACCGCTGGTGGACTTCTATTTTGACGTGATCGCCGGGCAGATGGACCTCCGCAGCGCACGCGGCAAGGGCGCAGCGGTGGCCGAACTGGCTCCCTTGATCGCCGAACTGGACGACGAGATCGAGCGCGAACACTATATCCAGCGGCTCAGCCGTCTCGTCCAACTGGACGAACGTACCATTGCCGGTCGTGTTTTAGCCGCGGCGCGCACCAGCCGGGTCACAGCCCAGGGACGTACACCGGCCCAAGGCCGTCGTTTTGGTATCCAGCGGCGTCCGGCTGCGTCTATACAAGAAGAGCCGAACGCACCTTCGGAACCGGCCCCGCAGCCCCGTTCGTCGGCTGTGCCGG
>CAZYQJ010000332.1:0-3420 GCA_964649925.1 uncultured Litorilinea sp. | reverse complement strand
AAGAGATTGAGCGGACCGGGCTCAACCCAGAGGATTATTTATTGGCGCGGCTGCTGCGTGAACCGGACCTGCTGATCTGGCTGGCCGGAGCCGCAGATGAACGGGAGATTACGGCCATTGAGGCCAGCGATTGGCAGCATGTAGAGAACCAGGAAATCTTTCGTGCGCTCAAACGCTGGATGTCGAGCGATGAGCAGTGGGACGTCGAACTCTTTCAGGAGATGTTGCCCGGCCCGCTGCACGGGCGGTTTGCCCGCTTAATTGCGGCTGGAACCGGACTGCCCGCGGCAAACAGTGATGAACTGCGTACTGATTTATTAAAGGTCCTGGTGCGGATGCGCCTCGACCGGCTCAAAGCCCGCAGTATGCAGGTAAAGTATTTAATTGACGAGGCGACACAACGAGGAGAACGCGACGACGCCCGCGACCTGTATGCCGTCAACAATCAGGTCCTGCGCGATCTGTCTCACCTGCAGATCACCTATCGCAACCTGAGCCGTGTGTTGGTGAGCCAGGGACGCGCAGAACAGGGTGTCAAAGTTCGTTAAACCGCCACGAGCGGTTAAGGAGACAGATGGCAAGGCGACGCCCAACCGGGTTACAAAACCCATCACGATCCGATTCTAACTCCCCCATCCCCCGCAAAAGCTCGGCCAGCGAAAGCGAACTGGACGAGTATATCCACTTGGGTGAAGAACCGGAAGAGGAGGAAGACTTCTTCGACGAATCCGAAGAAGAAGAGGGAACCGAAGAAGAGGAAGCCACGCCCATCCCCCGGATTGAGCGTGATACCAAAATGGAAGAGGAGATCGAGCAGGAAAAATATGTCCCGCTCGAGAAGCTGATCGAAGATGTGCCGGAATTAGGCCAAAGCCTGGACCCTGTGCGTATGTACCTGCGTGACATTGGGCGGCATCCGCTGCTGACCGGCGAGGAAGAACTGGAACTGGCGCGCCTGATCTCCGAAGGTGTAGCCGCCGAAGAAAAGCTGGCCACCGGCGAGGTCACCGATCCGGACGAAAAAGACCAGTTGGAACTGGCCGTTCAGCGCGGCAAACAAGCGCATGACAAACTGGCGCGCAGCAATCTGCGTCTGGTGGTCAGCGTGGCCAAACGCTATATAGGCCGCGGTCTCAACTTCCTGGATTTGATCCAAGAGGGCAACTTGGGGCTGCTGCGTGCTGTGGACAAATTTGACCACCGGCTTGGCTTCAAGTTCAGCACCTATGCGACCTGGTGGATTCGCCAGGCCATCAGCCGCGCCATTGCCGACCAGGCACGCACCATCCGCATCCCGGTCCACATGGTCGAGACGATCAACCGCCAGGCGCGCATCAAGCGGCGCTTGCAGCAAGAGCTAGGCCGCGAGCCGAGCTTTGAGGAGGTCGCGCTGGAAATGGACTTTGTCGAACCGGAAGATGTCGACAAGGTGCGGGAACATCTACAGGATGACAAGCCGCTCGATTCTGAAACCTCCCGTCGTTTGGAGCGTGCCGCCGCCAAAGTGCGCCGCATTCAACGGTTGAGCCAGGAGCCGCTCAGTCTCAACACGCCGGTGGGCAATGAAGAGAACAGCTACTTGGGCGACTTCATCGAAGATGACAGCATGCCCGGCCCGGTGGATTCGGCCAGCCGCCGCCTGCTCAAAGAACACATGCACGAAATCCTGGACGGGCTTAATGAGCGCGAGCGCAAAGTGCTGATCATGCGCTTTGGGCTGGAAGATGGCGTCACCCGCACGCTGGAGGATGTGGGCCGCGAGTTCGATGTCACGCGCGAGCGTGTGCGCCAGATCGAAGCCAAGGCATTGCGCAAACTGCGCCACCCGCTCCGCAGCCGCAAGTTGCGCGACTATCTCGGCTAAGCACAACAAGCCATCGTTTTACAGGGCCGCCACTCAGGTGGCCCTGTTTGATTAGAGGCCCGTCTCCACTGCGGCGGGTTTGCTGGCCGGGGTGCGTCCCCACAGGACAACGACCAGGATCGCGGCGCAAAGCGACAGCGCAGCAGCGGTCAAGAACACAGCATGATAGCCAATCTGCGCGATCAGCACGCCGCCGCCCGCGGCCATCGTCGCCCAGCCCAACGCCAGCCCGATCGTCATTGCCGCCGATGCAGTCGTGCGCCACTGGTACGAAACCGACTCCTGCCCAAAGATGCCGCGTGCGGGCGCGCTCATGCCGATGGCACCGATCACGATCATAAAACCGGTCGCCGCCGCCAGCCAATGCGGCAGCAACGCCAGCAGCGCCAACCCCACAGCGGCCCCCACAGCCATCGTCCACATCGTGCGTACCGTACCTAGCCGGATCATCACCGGCGGAGCCGCCAGTGCCGCCGCGACAGGCAGCACTTGACTGATCCCCATGATGCCGCCGATCTGGCTTACCTGCAGCCCCAAACCGCTGTCCAGATAGATGTTGAAGAAGGCGCGTACGCTGCCTTCGGCGGCTGCCACCAAGAAGATGAGCAGCACAAACGCCGTCAAGAAGGGTAGAGGTATGCGGCCCTTCGCCTCAGTCTCCACCTCGCGTTGCCCAAGGGCCACCGGACGCATATTCAATACGGCTAGAAACGCGGCCAGGTAAAAAACCGGAGCTACCCATAAACTCAGCCCGTATGGGGCAGCTGCGCCCGCGCCTGCATCGAGCAAAGGGGTTACCAGGGGCGGCAGTATCCCCGCGATGACGCTCCCCAGTAGGCCGAACAGCCCAATCATGGCCTGCTGCAAAGCGAAGGCATGGTTGCGCTCCGACATCCCGGTGCGCGCCATCATGTACGGTGTCGCATTGACCGTCATCAACGACGCCCCGAGCCACATCACGATCCAGGCCGCGATCAGTCCTGCGGTCTGCCACGCCGCTGGCAGGTGTTCGGCCCAGAGTATCCCGCCTCCGCCTATGGCCAGCAAGGGGTGAGCCGCGAGCAGTGCAGTACGCAGGCCCAAGCGTTGGCCTATCATCCCTGCTGGCAGGGCAAACGCTGCCCAAACCAGTTGTCCCGACCCGATCAACAGCCCAATGAACTCTGGTCCATACCCGAGTCGCAACAAATAGAGGTTAAGCAATACGCCCTGAATACCAAAGTAGGCAAAGGCAGTCAGCGCCCACATTCCTAGCAGAAACCGGATATCGCGATTGAGCAAGCGCAGAGCAGACAGGTAAGCCAACATGGGGAGATCCTCTCTCCTCCGGGGGAACGGGGCGCGAATTTATCCATTCTCGCGCCCATCCGCGCGATGTCAATCCTCAACTTTGACAGGAAATCTGACAGGCGCGTCGGGAGGTTGGCGATTTTTCAGGGCAGGAATTTGACAACACCCCATATCCTTGGCTATACTTCCCTGGTCACGCCAACGCACAGCTATCCTCGGTAGCTCAATCGGCAGAGCATCCGGCTGTTAACCGGAGTGTTGTTGGT
>CAZYQJ010000331.1:0-6292 GCA_964649925.1 uncultured Litorilinea sp. | reverse complement strand
TGGGAATAAGGAGGAAACCGTCGAAATAGCCAATCCACCCGTGGCGGCATAGACTGCCCTCGCTTACAACTCAGTGGATGAAGAACGGCCTAGAACGAAGACGATAGGCCCATCTTCAGTAACTACAGGTATGCGGCTCGTGCTGGGAAACTCGGACGCATGCGTGTAGGGGGGAACCGCTCGCGGCGTTTGCCTTGGGCGTGGACGCTTTTTGCTTTTATCACCTTCTCGAGCATCGCATCCGCTTGAGCACAAAGAGAAAATTATGTCGAGAAACCTTCTAAAGCGTACAAGACACATTTACAGCCTTGTCTTTGCTGTGGCGATCTCAGGGTTGGTAGCGGTTGCCCTGTGGTCGACGGCAAGCGCCCAGACGCCCTTGGGCGTCCAGGGCTATCTGGACTTCCCCTATCAGGGGTGGGCCGGTCCTGGGAACCCCACCGGCGAAAAACCGCAGAGCAAGTTGTGGTGGCACGATGGCTTTTGGTGGGGCAGCCTCTACAGCAGCGCCCACGGTGAATTTCGCATCCATCGCCTGAACTGGGGCACCCAGACCTGGGAGGACACCGGCGTCGCCATTGATGACCGCACCAGCACGAAGGCCGATGCCGTCATGGACAACGCCGCCAATAAGCTCTACATCCTGTCGCACTACGCGGTGCTGTCCGACAGTAAGACGGTCAATAACAACGACAAGCTGGCGCGGTTGTATCGCTACACCTATGACCCAGTGATGCAGCGCTACAACCTGGACACAGGCTTCCCGTCCGATGTCAACAGTGATGAGGCCGAATCGATGGTGCTGGCCAAGGACTCGGCAGGGCATCTGTGGGTGGCCTGGGTGTCCAGGGGAATCACAAAGGACGAAGACCCAGGCGGGCGCGTTTACCAGGTCTATGTCACCCATTCGAGCGACGACGGCGCAAGCTGGGGCACCCCCTTTGTGCCCAATCTCGGAGCCACGCAGGATGCAGTGGTCAGCCGTGGGGATGTGGCGACGATTGTGGCCTTTGGCGATCAAGTGGGCGTCATGTGGAATCGATCACAGGACAACACGCTGCATTTCGCCCAGCGAGCGGCTGGGGGCGCCAACCTGTCTGGTGAGTGGGGCCACCAGGTTATCAACAGCACTACACTGAGTGCCGGTGCGGATGATCACGTCTCCTTGCAGTCCTGGCAGGTCACTTCCAGCGGCGTCGTCGTGGCCGCCATCAAGACCAATGCCAAGACCTCGGACCCGATTACGGAGGATCAGGTCAAGTCCTTGATCGGCATCGTCGTGCGCAACCCCGCGACCGGCGCGTTCGCCTTCCGCGAATACAGCCGCAACGTCGATAAGGACACGCGACCGATCGTGGTGATCGACCAGGGCAACCCGTCCAGCAACGGCGACGACCGGGTCTATGTCTTTGTCACCGGCAAAGAGGGCGGCAGCAAGATCTGCTATAAGTCGATCCCGCTCACGACGCCTGTCACCAACATGCAGGCGCAGTTCGACGGTGACACGCCGACGCGCGTCCGCGACTGTGGCACGTCTTTGATCGAAGACGGCGTCTACAAGACCATCAACGACGCCACGTCGATGCGCAACAACGCCAATCAGCACACGGGCATTGTCGTGCTGGCATCCGACGTGACGACCACGACCAATCCGGTCGGCACCTATGTCCACGGCATCTTGGGCGATCCTGCGCCTGTGGTGACGGGCCGCACGCCGGGCCTGGCGGCTGTGGATGTCCCCCTGGACGCGTCGATCACGGTCACCTTCAGCAAGTCGATGGACGGCAGCAGCCTGAACGCCACCACCTTTAGCGTGTGGGAAGGCGCGGCCCAAGTCACAGGGGAGGTCACCTTTGACGGCACCCGCTCGGCAGTCTTCACGCCGCAGGCTCCGCTGAAGGCCTATACAACCTATACGGTGAAACTGACCAATAACATCCAGGACACGAGCGGCAAGAGGCTGAATGCGTTCGATGGCGCAGCAGCCGGTACCGTCGTCGAGGAGTGGCAGTTCACCACCGCAGGCGGCACAGTCCAGTTCGAGTTTGATTCGTATCTGGTCGTCGAAAATGATGGCCCAGCGACGGTCACGGTCAAGCTGAACGCTCCCTCCGGGCAGCCAGTATCGGTGGACTATGCGACCAGCGACGGCACAGCGACAGCAGGGATCGATTACACCGCGGCCAACGGTACGCTGACCTTCGCCCCTGGCGAAACAGTGCAGACCTTTACGGTTGATATTCTGGATAACGTTGCGACCGACGGCGACCGCACGGTCAACCTGGCGTTGAGCAACCCCGTCAGCGCGACGCTGGGCATTCCGGAAGCGGCGGTTCTGACGATCGTGGACGATGAAAGCCCGGTGAGCATCCGCTTCAACCCGACAGCCTACAGCGTCAACGAAGCCAGCGGCAGCGCCACGCTCACCGTGACGTTGAGCCATCCTGACAACGTCAACCCCATTACCGTGGATTACGCCACGTCCGATGGTACAGCCGAGGCGGGTTCAGACTATGCGCAGACCAACGGCACGCTGACCTTCGATCCGGGTCAGACGGCCAAGACCATCACCGTGCCCATCATCAACGATGATGCGGACGAACCTGACGAAACGCTGACCGTGGAACTGAGCAGCCCCACAGGCGGCGACGCGACCCTGGGCAACCCCAGCACGGCAACGGTCACGATTGTGGACGACGACTTCCGCCCGTCCGTGCGGTTTGACCCGGCGAGCTACAACGCCGGTGAGGGCAGCGGCAACGCGACTTTGACCGTCAAGCTCAGCGCCCCGTCGGCCCAGCCGGTGACCGTGAAGTACGCCACTGTCCCCGGCGGGACGGCAACACCCGATGCCGACTACACGGCGACCAGCGGCACATTGACCTTTGACCCGGGCATCACCACCCAGACCTTTACTATCCCGGTCTTGGAGGATGCGCTGCACGAAGACAATGAAACGATCCATGTGACGTTGAGCGAGCCCGGCAATGCCACCCTGGGGACTCCCTTCGGGGCAGCCGTGACCATTGAGGACAACGATGCACCGCCGGCTGTCCAGTTCGCAGAAGCAGCGTCCAGCAAGGGGGAAAGGGCCGGTACGGTCGAAATCGAGGTGGTGCTGAACACGGTCTCCGGGCGACAGGTGTTGGTGGATTATGCCAACACAGGCGGCACGGCGACACCTGATAACGACTTCGGGGCGATCGCTGGCACCCTGAGCATTGCGCCAGGTCAGACCAGCGCCATCTTCGAACTGGTGATCCTCGACGATGTCCAAGATGAGACGGATGAGACGATCATCCTGACGTTGAGCAACCCGGTCAACGCCACACTAGGCACACCGGCGAGCCACACCATCACTATCAAGGACGACGACGAAGGACAGGACTCTAGCACTGGCGTCTTCCTCCCGATGATTCTCGTGCCGTAGTTCGACACGATGAATTGGGGACTGTAGACACGGATTCGATCTTGTTGAGGAACCGGATACAGCGTGGTATCTGGTTCCTCAACTGCCATCACAGGCCAACGATTGGCAAGGCTGAAACACAGGAAGTCGTTTGGAACTGTATTTGCCGCAGAGGGTATCATCATGACCGCAGATAGCAGATTCGTCGATCTCAAGTTAATTTCCTCTAGGGATGTCTCCCTGATCCGCCCAGGGTATGAACTGGCAAAGCGGATCATGGATGTGTCGTTGTGTTTGTTGGTCTTGCCATTCCTGCTGCCGCTCTTTCTCCTCTGTGCGCTGTTGATCTGGCTGGACGATCCAGGCCCGATCTTTTTCAAGCAGTTGCGTACCGGGAAAGGCGGCGTGCGTTTCCGCATGTACAAATTCCGGACGATGGTCACCAATGCGGAAGAGTTGAAGCAAAAATACGCGCACCTGAACGAACTCACCTGGCCGGACTTCAAGATGACCAATGACCCGCGCGTGACGCGCATTGGCCGCATCTTACGCAAGACCAGCCTGGACGAACTGCCGCAGATCATCAACGTGCTCAAGGGGGACATGAGCCTGGTGGGGCCGCGCCCCACATCGTTTGACGTCAGCACCTATTCGCTCCGGCACACGGAGCGGCTGGAAGTGCTGCCGGGGATCACCGGGCTGTGGCAGATCAGCGGGCGCAGCGACATTGACTTTGACCAGCGTCTGCTGCTGGATATCGAATATATTGAACGGCGCAGCTTGTGGTTCGACATCCAAATCCTGTTCCGCACCGTCATTGCGGTCTTTAAGCAGGAGGGGGCTTACTAAATTTGTGCCATAGCTGTTGTTCAATAGGAGATACACCGGCTGTTGCCGCCGGTGCGCCCCACGATGGAGGTTGGTATCCAATTGAACCGGCAGTGCAGGCGGCCTCATTTGATCCACCTGCACTGTCTCAACAGCGTACCCCAGAAGGAGGAATTATGTTCAACGTGCATCCTCGGCTGCGCTATGCCCTGGTCATCGTGACCGCGCTGGTCGCGCTCCAGGCCTGGATGGCCCCAACGGCCCTGGCGGCAGATGACGACGACGCTGCCAGCACTTTTGTGCGGGTGACGCCCCCGCGTAACTCACCCGCGCCGATCCCCCATTCAGACGTGCTTGCGCCTGAAATCATCCCGAACTTCCTGGAATCCGAAGGCATTACGCAATCTCATGCGCGCGCAGCAGGGGCGGCTGCCACAGCACAGGATATTGAGGGGGAGCCGGGCGTGCTGCAAACCGAGACCGGGATCGGCTCGGGTCTGACGCTGTACGACGTGCCTACAGCCTGCGCCGATTTTGGCAGAACGAGCCAATGGACAGGCCAAATCTGGACGATGCAGTATGAAAGTTGGGGCAACTTTGCCGCCGACGACGGCTATTTCCAGGCCAAGAACGTGACCTTTGACCGCGAGCTTTCGGTCGGCCCAGGCAACAACTACAACCGATCCAGAGAGGCCTCGCTCAAGATCGCCAGCAACCAACCCTATGACGCCGGTGTCATGAGCCCGCCGCTCTCCACCGACCCAGGGGACGTGGTGCGCGTGCGCGTCAATTACCTGATCTACAACCACGGTCAGGAGGCAGACAGCCTGGACTATGCGTCGATGGCCGTCATCCCCAAACTGGGTGAGCGCGGCAAATATGTCTTTGGCTATCATCGTGGCGAATGGGCCACCCTGGAACAAGAGATCGTGGCCGAAGGCGATGAGATCGTGATCATGCTCCAGGGCCACAGCCCGGCCGCGCTTAACTCCAACATCTACTTTGACAACGTGGAGGTCTACATAGACTCCCGGCGTGTCAGCAACTGCCGGGAGTAGTGGGGCAGGGCATGAAACTGGCGGGCGTGAACGAAATCCACGCCCGCCATACGCGTTATGTAGTTGGGACTAGGACTGAGGAGAGAATTGTATGCGTGTCCTCGTAATGGGAACAGGATATGTGGGGTTGTCTCATGCCGCAGTACTGGCCGAGTATGGGCATGAAGTACACGCCTATGACATCGATCAAGCACGAATCGCCGCTTATCAGAGTGGGGAAGCAGACCGGATCGAGCGCTATGTCAATGAGCCGGGGCTGTCTACGCTGATCCATGAGAATCTCAACCGCCGCCTGTTTTTCACCACCGAGATCGGCGACCTGGCGAACAACAGCGAGATCGTATTTTTCTGCATCAACACCCCGTCGCAGCCGGATGGGTCTACCGACATGGGCTACTATCTGGCGGCCGCCCATCACTTGGCTGACCTGCTGGTCAACCGGCAGCCCAAAAACCGTGTGCTGCTTGTGACCAAAAGCACCGTCCCCATCGGCACGGCGCGACTGCTGCAGCAGGTGATGAATGAACACGGTGTTGAGAATTTAGGCGTCGCCTCTAACCCCTAATTTCTGCCCCAGGGCAATGCGGTTGAAGGGTCACGCAGACCTGACCGCGTGGTCATCGGCGCGGATACACCTGAAGATTTCCAGTTGATGCGTCACCTGTACGCCCAGTTTGTCAACCATGTACGCATTCGTTACCTGGAGACAACGCCGGAAACCGCCGAAGCGATCAAATACCTGAGCAACGCCCTCCTCCTCACCTATATTTCCTTCTGGAACGGCGTCGGCGCACGCTTGGGCGAGAAGTTCGCCAATATCCGCATGGAAGACCTGAGAAGCGGCGTCACCAGCGATGCCCGCATCAGCACGTGGGGGTCGTATGTCAGCAACGGCGCAGGCGGTAGCTGTCTGGACAAAGACATCCTCTCGCTGATCTACCAGCTGCACCAGACCCACACCTCCACCGATATGCTGCGTTCGATCTATGAGATCAAC
>CAZYQJ010000330.1:0-6302 GCA_964649925.1 uncultured Litorilinea sp. | reverse complement strand
GCTTATCATACAGCCGGGCGGGTGACGTCGCGGCCCTTTACCGGTGAAGAGGACTTTTGGCGGGTACGGCGCATGCTGATCGAGACCTATGCAATCACACCGCCTGATTTCAACTGGGAGGTCCGCCGCTGGGACGGTAATCGTTTTCATGAGGCCGACCTGAGTTGGCTGCCGCAGTGGCGCGAGCGGGTGCGCCTGTGGGAGAACGCGAGCGGCGACCTGGTGGGCATGGTGCACCCCGACGGGGGGAGCGAGTTCGCCATCCAGTTGCACCCTGACTTTCGCCACATCGAAGACGAGATGTTTGCCTGGGCGGAGGATCATCTGGCGATGCCGAGCGCTGATGGTACGCAGCGTGAGGTGATGATCGTTGTCTTTGACTACGACATCCCGCGGCGGCGCATCGTGGCGGCGCGCGGCTATGAGGATACCGGGCATACGTGGGTGACGCGGCGGCTGCGGCTGGGCGCAAAACAACTGCCTGAAGTTGAGATCGCCGCGGGCTATACCTTGCGTTCTACCCGTCCTCAAGATAGGGAGGACTGCCGTCGCGTGGCGGATCTACTCAATGCCGCGTTTAACCGTACCTTCCACAGCGCGCAGGAGTTCTACAACTTCTCAACACAGTCGCCTTCGTATCAGGATGATCTGAATCTGGTGGCAGAGGCGGCGGACGGCAGCTTTGCGGCGCTGGTAGGCTGCACGGTAGATAGGGCCAATGCGTATGGCATCTTCGAGCCGGTCTGCACCCATCCCGCCCACCGGCGCAAGGGGCTGGCGCGCAGCCTGATGTTTGAAGGGTTGCGGCGGATGAAGGCGCAAGGTGTCGAGGTGGTAAGCGTGGCGACGGGGGATGGCTACGCTGCCAACCAGCTCTATGACGCGGTGGGGTTCACGGAGGCCTATCAGGGACATCTATGGCGTAAGTGCCTCTAGTTTATTTGACTAACAGCAGGGCTGTGAATAGACCATTCCTGTGGCTTTTGGTACACTGGGCGACATGGTACGCAAGAAGCTACAAGGACAGGTCGCGATCATTACCGGCGGCAGCCGTGGTATCGGCGCGGCTGCTGGTGCGCTGCTGGCCGAGGCGGGCGCAGCGGTGGTGCTGACGGCGCGCAATGAACAACAGGTAGAGTCAACCGCCGCGCGCCTGCGCGAGCAGGGGGCGCAGGCCATCGGCGTGCCTGCCGATGTTGCTGATCCGGGGCAGGTGGAAGAAGTGGTGGAAGCTGCGCTTGACCAGTTTCACCGCGTGGATATCCTGGTCAACAACGCGGGTGTGATCTGGCCGCTGGAAGAAGTCGCCGAAACCGACCCGGACGAATGGGCCTACAGCATCCAGGTGAATTTGCTGGGGCCTTTTTTTATGACGCATAATGTGCTGCCGTTGATGATCGACCAGCAGTATGGCCGCATCCTCAATATCAGCAGCGGGCTGGCCGTCAATCCGATGATCGGCAGCAGCGCCTACTCCACGTCCAAAGCGGGGCTGGACATGTTCACGCGTGCACTGGCGCTAGAGGTTGCGGACACAGGGGTCACGGTCAATGCCCTGTATCCCGGTATGGTGGATACAGACATGCAGATTGATATCCGCAGCGTGGATACCAGCGAGAGCCAGTTGGACCTCAGCCGCTTTCACGAACGATATGAACAAGGAGCCATGGCAACCCCAGCAGAGACAGCCCGGCTGATCTATTGGTTGGTCGGGCCGTGGAGCCGGAACCACAACGGCGTGATCTTTCAGAAAAACGACCCGGTTTGGCTTCAGCAAGTCAATGCCGATCTGGGCGCATAAAATCAAAGCGGTGCAGACCAGTCAGGAAGGACCCTAACCCCATGGCCTCCGAAAAAATCACCGTGCCCAGCCAGGGCGAAAAGATCACTTTACAGGATGGCAAACTCCAGGTTCCAGACAATCCCATCATTGCCTATATCGAAGGGGACGGTACAGGGGTGGACATTTGGGCCGCCAGCCAGCCGGTGTTGGACGCCGCGGTCGAGAAGGCCTACGGCGGCCAGCGGCGCATCGCGTGGATGGAGGTCTTTGCGGGCGAGAAGGCCAACGACGTCTACGGCGAGGTGATCTGGCTGCCGCAGGAAACGCTGGACGTGATCGACGAGTACATCGTCGCCATCAAAGGGCCGTTGACGACCCCGGTCGGCGGCGGTATCCGCAGCATCAATGTGGCGCTGCGCCAGCGGCTGGACTTGTACGCCTGTGTGCGTCCGGTGCAGTATTTCAACGGCGTGCCCAGCCCGGTGAAACACCCGGAATTGATCAACATGGTGATCTTCCGCGAGAACACGGAAGACATTTATGCAGGCATTGAGTGGGAAGCCTACAGCGACGGCGCGCAAAAGGTGATCAACTTCTTGCAGAATGAGATGGACGTCAGCAAGATTCGCTTCCCCGGCAGCAGCGGCATCGGCATCAAGCCGGTGAGCGAGGAAGGCACGCGCCGCCTGGTGCGCGCCGCGATCCAATATGCGCTGGACAACGACCGCAAGAGCGTTACGCTGGTGCATAAGGGCAATATCATGAAGTTCACCGAGGGCGCGTTTATGCAGTGGGGGTATCAGGTGGCTGCCGAGGAATTTGGCGCACAGCCCCTGGATGGCGGCCCCTGGCACAAACTTCCCAACGGGCTGGTCGTCAAGGATGTGATCGCCGATGCGTTTTTGCAGCAGATCCTGACGCGGCCCGCCGAGTATGACGTGATCGCCACGCTGAACCTCAACGGCGATTATGTGAGCGACGCGCTGGCGGCACAGGTGGGCGGCATTGGCATTGCACCCGGCGCAAACATCAACTATGAGACAGGCCGCGCCATCTTTGAGGCCACCCACGGCACTGCACCCAAGTATGCAGGCCAGGACAAAGTCAACCCCTCTTCGGTCATCCTCAGCGGCGAGATGATGCTGCGCCACCTGGGCTGGCATGAAGCCGCCGACCTGATCGTGCAGAGCATGGAAAAGACCATTGGGCAAAAGGTCGTGACCTATGACTTCGCCCGGCTGATGGAAGGCGCGCAGGAGGTCAAGTGCAGTGAGTTTGGCCGCGCCCTGGTTCGCAATATGTAAGTGGGTTCGGAGCAATGGTGGACGCGCGCCGCGCGTCCACCATCTGTCTGTATACCTGTGGTACTGAAGCCTCTACCATTTCCGCCATCTGAGCTCGCGCCGAGCGTGACGCCTTACCGTGAAGTGAGTCCAGCGTTTTCCAGTAGCCGACCCTTGACCGCGCTGCCGGGCGAACTGCGTGGCGGCGTCCACCATGAGTTGATGGGGGAAGGCACGGTCACGTTTGTGCTGCGCGCACCTTTTAAGCCCTACGTCAGCCTGGTGGGTGACTTCAACGGGTGGGATGCGCGCGCCCACCGCATGGTCACCGATGGAACGGGAACCTGGTGGATCACGCTGCCGCATCCGGGCGCGACCCGCTACGGCTTTTATGTGGCGATTGACGACCAGGCGCATGCCTGGGTGGGCGACCCCTACGCGACGGAACTGCGCTGGGACGAGGACGGCCCCTGGGCCTATCTGCCGGAACAGGAGCGGCCCTTTGCGTGGAGTGACCAGGACTGGCAGACGCCCGCCCTGCGTGACCTGGTGATCTATGAGCTATGCGTGCGCGACTTCGCAGGCCGCTGGTATCAAGACCGGCATGAGTACGGCAATTTCCGCACCATGTTGAACTATGTCGACTACCTGGCCGACCTGGGGATCAACGCGGTGGAACTCATGCCGATCCAGGCATTTCCTGGGGATTCGAGTTGGGGGTATAACCCGGTCTTCTACTTTGCCGTCGCTTCGACCTACGGCACCGCCAACGAGTTCAAGGCCTTTGTCGATGCCTGCCACCGGCGAGGGATTGCGGTGATCCTTGATGTGGCTTTTAACCATGCCTGGGGCGAGCATCCTTATTACCGCATTTACCCGGAGATGTACGGCCAGCGCGGTGAATGGCTGGCAGACTGGAACCCGTTTTTCCACCACACGCCGCAAGAGATCAATATGTGGGGTGGCGTGGACTGGGATCATTTTGCGCCGGACACCACGCGCTATTTTCAGGATGTGGTGCGGTACTGGCTGAATGAATTCCATGTGGACGGATTCCGCTTCGACTGGGTCTGCGGGGTGGACTATGACAGCCATGACCCCATGCAGCCAGGGTTCAACCCCTATCACGGCATCGGCGCGATTGCGTGGGCGGCGCGGCAGGCCAAATCCGACTGTATTTTGATTGGCGAATATTGGCAACTGCCAGGGACGCACCCCGACAAGACCGCAGCCAAGATGGTGGCGGAGACCGAGATCGATGCGGCGTGGAACGGCACGTTTCACCACACCGTAGACAATGCGCTCAACCAGCGTTGGCAGTGGGAGCAACAAGACCTGTTCCGCGCCGTGGGCGGCTTCCGAGAACAGGGATTCTGTGAGGCGTCGGCGGTTATCAACTACACCAGTTGCCACGATGAAGTCCGGCCTGAGCATGAGATCAAGTTTTACTCGCTCAACCATATCAAGCGGCCCAAGGGGATGAGCCTACAGGAGTTGGCGTTAGCCAAGGCGCGGCTGGGGCTGGCAGTGCTCTTCAGCGCGCCCGGCGTACCGATGATCTATTCGGGGCAGGAGTATGGCGACGATGCGCCGCGCACGATTGACTTTTGTCCGCTCAACTGGGATCGATTGAAACGAACGATCCATCGAGATTTTTTCGACGTAGTCTGCCGGTTGATCTGGGCGCGGCGCAGCCTCCCGGCACTGCGGAGCGACCATATCTTGTTTGAGGTGGACGACTTTGTGCGTGACAAGGTCATGCGCTTCCGCCGCTGGGATGACAGCGGCGAGACGGTGACGGTTGCCCTCAACTGGGACGAGGTTGGTAAGCGTGTGCAAGTGCCCATTGCCTACAGCGGAAAATGGCGCGATCTGATCTCGGGCCGGGTCTATAACTTGGAGGCAGGATACCGGTCATTCAGGCTGCGACCGTGGCAAGCTATAATCCTGATCCCGGTGCATGAGGGGTGATTTTGTTGGCGCTATGTCTGGGGTGTATTAGAATAAGACAGGTCTTCTGTCGATTCAGGGATGATGCTTCCCCATCTGCAACTAAACATCTCGCCACGGCATGTGCGCCGTGGGAGATGATACGCGCTTGATCTAAACTTGTTGGACCGCACAAAGGAGGTTTTTTCCATGCAAGCGGCGGTACTCTACCGGTCATCTATCGGCAAAAAGATTGTAATGGCCGTGACGGGGGTAGTCTGGGTTGGCTACGTGATCTTGCATATGTACGGCAACCTGAAAGCGTTTCAGGGTGCGGCGGCCTTCAACCACTACGCAGAGGGGCTGCGCGACCTGGGCAGTCCAATATTCGGCCATTTGCATCTGCTCACGATTGCGCGTCTGGTGTTGATCCCGACGCTGATCCTGCATATCTGGTCGGCCTACTCGCTGTATCAAGCCGCGCGCACCGCACGTCCGGTCCACTATGCAAGGTGGCGGGCTGTGCGCGCTAACTACCCTTCACTCACGATGCGCTGGGGCGGGGTGGCGTTGTTGATCTTCATCCTGTTCCATCTAGCACAGCTTACCTGGGGCGTGCCGGGGTTCCACAACGATTTCGTGCGCGGGGACGCCTATCATAATTTAATCGGCTCGTTCCAGTTCTTCCCTGTCACGCTGCTCTACCTCGTCGGTGTCGTGGCGCTTGGCGCGCATCTGTATCACGGGGCCTGGAGCATGTTCCGCACGTTGGGGGCAGGCACGCGCGAGTGGGATGCTGTGGCGCGCGGTGTGGCCTGGATTTTGGCCATTGTGGTGCCGGTTGGGTTTGCCGCTGTGCCATTGGCCATCCAGTTTGGCATCTTGCAATAGCTTCGGAAGGGAAAGTTTCGATGGCAACTCCGGCTACTCCTACAGTGAAGACTATTCCGACATTCACCGAGGCGACCTTGGATTCCCGAGTGCCGTCCGGCCCGATTGAAGAAAAGTGGGACAAGACCCGCTTTGAGTTGAAACTGGTGAACCCTGCCAACCGCCGCCGCTTTCACGTCATCGTCGTGGGGTCCGGGCTGGCTGGCGCGTCGGCAGCGGCAACGCTGGGCGAGATGGGCTATAAGGTTTCCTGTTTCTGTTATCAAGATAGCCCGCGCCGTGCCCACAGCGTGGCGGCGCAAGGGGGCATCAACGCCGCCAAGAACTATCGCAACGACGGCGACAGCATTTTCCGGCTCTTCTATGACACGGTCAAGGGGGGCGACTATCGCTCACGCGAGGCGAACGTGTACCGG
>CAZYQJ010000329.1:0-6302 GCA_964649925.1 uncultured Litorilinea sp. | reverse complement strand
AGCGGCGTTGGCCGCGTCCAATCTGGGGTCGATCCTGATCCAGAAGAAACAGTACGCGGAAGCGAGGAAATGGTTGGAGCAGGCGTATCGTGCCCGCTTTTCGCTGCCGGACAATGGGCGGCGCACGCTGATGCTACTTCATGAGTTGGAGCGCGGTATGGCTAAGAATGGCGAGCGGCGGCCTGACGAGATAACGCCCGCGGTTGCACCTGGTGTGGCGGACATGAGCGCCTCGCGGCCAACGCCGAAGATCATGGTGGAATCCTCGGAGGGGACGGCTGGGGTGACGGCGATGATGTAAGACGAGATAGACGGCGGCTGCGTGATCAAGCCGCTTTCTGGATGACACATCGCAAAAGAAAACGGCCCGCTCACAACGAGCGGGCCGTTTTCGATCCCTGATTTAGGGGTCGCCTGCACAGGGTGGCGCACATTGCCAGTACTAACTGAAATCTGCTCTCTCCACCCGCACAGGTACTCGAGCTTGGCGACGTGAACACGATGAGAGTAGCTCGAGTAGAGCGGGCGACGGGACTCGAACCCGTGACGAGTGCTTGGGAAGCACGCATGTTACCACTACACCACGCCCGCGGACATATTCAGTATGTCCAAGTATAGTCGAGGTGGGGGAGGCTGTCAAGTTGCGTGCAGGTGCTCTGTATCTGTTTCGCGCGTGCCAACCGGAACATTCTGATTGGGCGTTGCGTCCCATGGGTGGGTACCCATTGATAAGTGACATTTGATCTGTAACGAGGCAATCGTCGGACGTAACTTAGCCGGATCAGCGGGCATCCGGAGGCTATAGGGGACAACAATGCGAATTACACGACATTACGTGCTATGGTGGGGGATTGTCGCTGCGCTGATCCTGGGACTGACGGCTACGCCGGTGCTGGCCCAGCGAATCATCATTGATCCACCCTTTCCCCCTATTCCTATTCCGCCGCCCATTGTGGAGGTTTCCATACCTGGGCCGATTCAGGTGGACGAGTACCGCGTGGCCGCGACAGTAGACGGCCCGGCGGCGCAGGTACGCGTGACACAGGTCTTTGAGAACCGGTCAGGCCAGGTGGTGGAGGGGCAATTTATCTTTCCGCTGCCCGCCGACGCGGTGGTCAGCGACCTGCAGATGAAGGTGGATGGGACGGTGTTGGAGGGGCGATTGCTCTCCAGCGATGAGGCGCAGGCGATCTATGAGCGGATCGTGCGCCAACAGCGAGACCCGGCGCTGCTCCAGTATCTTGGCCAGGGGCTGTTTCAGACGAACGTTTTCCCGATTCCGCCAGGGGAAACGCGGCAGGTTCAGTTCCAGTATACGCAACTGGTGGAGCAGCGCGACGGGCTGTTTCACTTCCGCTACCCATTGCGCGCAGGACATAGCAGCGCGGGCGCGCCCTTCGAGATGACGGTCGAGTTGGTGAACCAGCCGGGGCTGCGGACGTTGTATAGCCCCAACCATAACGCCAGGGTCGAACGGACGGCAGAGGATGCGGCGACGGTGCAACTGGCCGGTGAGGTAGGCCAGACGGAGTCGGCCTTCGATCTCTATTGGGGGGTGGCAGACGAGGCGATTGGCGTCAATCTGTTGAGCTACAAGCCAGCGGGCGAGGACGGCTTCTTTGTGTTGCTAGCTTCCCCGGCGTTGGAAAGCGCAGAAACCGAGGTGGTGGCGCGCGACATCGTGCTGGTGTTGGATGTGTCGGGGAGTATGCAGGGCGAGAAGATCGAGCAGGCGCGCGATGCGGTGGATTTTGTGATCGACCAGTTGAACCCGGATGATCGCTTTAACATCGTGAGCTTCAGCACGGGCGTTCACCTGTGGAGCGGTGAGATGCAGCCGGTCACGGAGGAAGCGGTTGAAGAGGCGCATGCGTGGGTGGCGTGGCTCGATGCAGGTGGCTCTACAGACATCAACCGTGCGCTGCTGGAGGCGTTGGCGCAACTGGACGAAAGCAACGGCGAGGCTGCTGACCGTCCGGCGTATGTGCTGTTTATGACCGATGGGCTGCCCACACAAGGCGAGACTGACCCGTGGCGCATCATGGACAATGCCCAGTTGAACAGCCCGCCGGATCGCACGCTGCGGCTGTTTACCTTTGGCGTGGGCTACGATGTGGATACGCAACTGCTGGACACGCTCAGCGGCGAGATGGGCGGACGCAGCAGCTATGTGCTGCCGGAGGAACGGATCGACGAGGCGGTAAGCGCGTTTTATCAGGGCATCCAGACGCCGGTTCTGACCGAGGTCGAGATCGACCTGGGCGAGGACGTGCTGGTGGATGAGGTCTATCCGTATCCGCTGCCGGACTTGTTTGCCGGTGAGCAGTTGGTCGTGGTGGGGCGCTATCGCGAGGGGGGCACGCTGCCGGTGACGCTGCGAGGCACGGTCAACGGGGTCAGCCATGTAGTGCAGTATCCTGGCCAAACCCTGGTGGAGCGAGGCGGCGAGCCGTTTGTGGCGCGGTTGTGGGCCAATCGCAAGATCGGCGTGATGATGGCTGAGATCCGGCGCAACGGCCCTGACCCTGAACTGGTGGATGCGATTGTGGATTTGAGCCTGCGGTACGGCATTGTCACCCCCTATACGGCTTATCTTGCGGAGGAGCCAGCGGTGACCAGCGGCCCGACCTTGATTCCAGGGCTGCCACCCCAACGCGGGATGGGCGGCGGTGTGCCGCAGGATGTACGTCCGGCAGCCGAGGCGTATGCCGGAGGCGCGGCGGTGGCGATGGCCGAGATGCCTGCCAGCGGGGCCGACGCGGTGGCGGCGAGCCAGGCGCAGAATGCGCTGCAGACAGCCTCGACCGTGTCCGATGCAGAGGCTGTTGTGTATGCGGCAGGCAAGTCGTTTGTGCGCCAAGGCTTTGTCACCGGCGAGAACGGGGAGACATTCCCGTTCTGGGTGGATACGGCCTATCGCAGTGATATGCCTTTGCGCTATGTGTTGTTTGGCAGCGAGGCGTATTTTGAACTGGCGCAGGATGCCACAGCGGCGAGTTGGCTGGCTGTGGGGTCGGAACTGACGGTTGTCCTGCCCGAATATGGCGCGGTGCGGGTGACGACGGTGGAGGAGATGGTGGGTGACGCTGAGATGGCTGCGCCGGAATCACCGCTCACCACGCCCACGCCCGCGGACTTGTCTGGGACGATCCCCGATGAGGAGGCGCGGGATGGGTGGGGCGGTTTTTGGGATTGGCTGTGGGGGCGCGGGCGTGAGTAGCGTGCGCGTGGAGCTATAGCCGTCCGCCCGATACCAAAGGCACCGGGCTACAATGCAATCTCCCATTAATTGGGCGTTCGGAAAGGTGACCGGCACTCAGCAAGTGCCGGTCACTTGTTTTCGTGGAGGGGCTTTGTCGATTAGCGCCCGTCTTTGCTGCAACCGCCTTCCCCGCTGGGGCGCACATGGGGCTTGGCGAGGTCTTCGATCCCCTTGAAGGCGTAGGGGTCTTGGCCTGCAATCATGACAATGTCGCGGTAGTCGGTGATCGCCATGTGTTCACCGGCGCGCGGGGGCTTCCAGGGGAGGAGTGATTGCGCGCTCATGTAGTGGTTGACCAGGACGCGGCGATACCCGCTCTTGGCGCGGTTGGGCAGTGATCGGTGCAGGAGATAGCCGTTGAAGAAGACGATGGCTCCTGCTGGGACTTCGACAGGGACGGAATCGTCGTCGGTATAGGGGAAGTTGATAGCCTCGCCGGTACAGTCAAAGCGGCGGTCGTTGTGTTCGTGTTGGGGCCAGATGATGCCGTGACGGTGCGATCCTGGAATGACCCAGAGACAGCCATTTTCGACGGTGGCGTCGTCCATGGCGATCCAGGCTCCAGCCAAGCTGCGGTCACGCGTGGGGATGAAGTACTCGTCCTGATGCCAGGCCTGACCGGGTTTGCCCGACGCTTTGATAAACAACATGGACTGCATGCATTTGACATCAGGCCCGATGACCTTGGTCAGCACCTCGACGATGGCAGGATGGCTGAGGTAGCGCAGCATGACATCTGACAATTTGTGGGGGAAGTGGATGCACAAGTAGCGGCGCAGCACATCGTCGTCGCTTTCGCCCGGATCGGCGGGTGTCACCCCGCGGATGTCGCCCAGATCGCCCCGGCAGACGCGGGTCGCTTCGTTGCGGAGTTCGTCCAACTCGTCCGGCGTCAGTGCGTCGTGGACGATGAGATAGCCCATATCGTGGTAGAAGGTCACATCGTCGGGCTGTAGGGGGAGGGTACGCACTGGATTGGACACGCTGGGCGCTAGAGTAGCCATGGTTCTTTCTCCTTTGGTTGTTGAAGCCTAGACCTAGCATTGCTGACACCCGCGCTGCGTGGCCCAAGGGGGAGCCTCGGCGGCCATGCAGCGGTCTGTGGGTCGGCAAATGTCAGCGGCTGATCGTGAAGTGGAGTTATTGTACCAGGCAATGGGCTGATTCAAAATGCGCTGACGGCTGCGTGCCTGTGCAGCCCGGCACGCAGCCAATGATGCATTTGGGTTCATTGTGCTGACGCGCGTACAATATGGACTAGCAACACTTCTGTTGCGCCATGAATAGCGTAGATCGGCGAATGTATGGCGACGATCCGGCTGCCCGGTCTAGTGGATGCCCATGTGCATCTGCGCGAACCTGGGTATGAACATAAAGAGGACTTTTATTCCGGTACGGCTGCGGCACTGGCCGGTGGCGTGGTGACCGTGTTGGATATGCCCAATACATCGCCGCCGACGGGGACGCCGGAACTTCTGGCCGAGAAAGCGCAGCGGGCTGCCGATAAAGCGGTCTGCGATGTTGGGCTGTTTGTGGGGGCAACGACCTCGTACCTGGATGCCTATTTGCCTGTGGCCGAGCGTGCCTGTGGGCTGAAGATCTATGTCAGCGATACCTTTGGCAGTTTGCGGATCGAGTCTCTGGAGTTGATGCATCGCTTCTTCCGTACGTGGGCGGATCGGGCGGATGGGATAGGCTTCCGCACGCGCGGGGCTGAGAACGGGCTGGGGCCGGTTGCCGTCCATGCAGAGGAGTTGATGCTGCCGGTTTGCCTGGCGTTGAGCAAGCTGTATGATGTGCCGCTGCATGTAGTCCACGTCAGCCGCCGCAGCGAGATTGAGTTGATCCGCGATGCGAAGGAGCGGGGCTGGCCTGTGACGTGTGAGGCGACGCCGCATCACCTGTTTCTGGACTGTGAGGACGCGCGGCGGTTGGGTGCGCTGGGCGATATGCGGCCACGGCTGGCAACGCCGGATGACGTGACGGCATTGTGGGAGAATCTGGCCTACATTGACTTGTTTGCCACCGACCATGCGCCGCACACGCTGGCGGAGAAGGGGATTACGGCTCCGGCGACACAGCCGCCGCCGGGTGTGCCAGGTGTGGAGACGATGCTGCCGCTCTTATTGACAGCCGTTCATGCGGGCCGGTTGACGATGGACGACGTGGTAGAACGCTGTGCGTATGCCCCGCGGCGGGTGTATGGGCTGCCAGAACCTGCCGATACCTATGTTGAGGTGGATGTGGATGTGGTCTATACGCTGGCGAACGCACAGATGCAGACCCGCTGTGGTTGGACTCCCTTTGCAGGCCGAGAGGTGCGTGGCAGCGTGCTGCGCGTGGTGCTGCGCGGGGAGGAGGTGTTTGCCGCCGGGAAGGTCATGGCCTCGCCTGGCACGGGCAGGGTGTTGTTCCATCCCAAACAGGTGAGTTAGCCCAAGCCGGTGGACCTCGATCCACCGGCTTTTTTGTGGCCACTGATATTTTGTTTACAGGACAGTGCTGGGTTTTCTGTGTATCTATTATCAGCGCCGCGGCGCGTAGGAGGAGTGTGAAGGTATGGCAACGAAGCAGGTGAGCAGTCAACCAGCGGACTATGCCAACAATGGGTTCTATGGACAGGATATTCTCAGCGTCAACCAGTTTGACAAAGCGAAGCTAGACTATATCTTTCGTGTGGCGCACGAGATGCGCGTGCTGGTCGAGCGTTTTGGCAGCGCGGATCTGCTGCAGGGGAAGATCCTGGCAAACTTGTTTTATGAGCCAAGCACGCGTACAAGCTCCAGCTTTATGGCGTCTATGCTGCGTCTGGGCGGGCAGGTGATCCCGATCAACAACGTGCAGTACAGTTCTGTGACCAAGGGGGAGAGTCTGCCGGATACGATCCGGACGCTGGAAAGCTATGCGGATGTCATTGTGCTGCGGCACCCTGAAGTCGGGGCGGCGGCGACGGCGGCGCGCTATGCACAAAAGCCGCTGATCAATGCGGGTGACGGCATCGGCGAGCACCCGACCCAAGCCCTGTTGGACCTGTTTACGA
>CAZYQJ010000328.1:0-6302 GCA_964649925.1 uncultured Litorilinea sp. | reverse complement strand
ACACCGGGGCCGGAACGGACGTTGAGACCGCGCGGTGCAGTTGCACGTCCCCAAGGGGTAGCTGGCTCTGCCGGCGGCTCCGGTAGATCCACAACCGTTCGGCGCGTCATGACAAGGGCCAGCTGATCGTCGGCTGTGCGCATCTGCAACTGGTTCCCCTGAATGTTGTAGGTCGCGACACTGGCGAGAGCGGCCAGGAATTCTGACTCCTGATCCATCACGCCTGGCGGTTCGTCGCAAAAGCGGAATGTTGACCCTGGCGTGTCAATTGAAATCGTCCCGTTGCTTGCTGAAAAGCTGGCGAAAAAGTCATTACAACCGGTATTGCCGGTCACTCTGGCGTCGGTACCAAAATCGACAGAGATTTCGCTGCCGATGATGAGGCTCACCACTGCCTCGCGCCCGTTGTTAAAGGAGGTCACCAGCCACGAAGTACCGGCCAACTCCTGTGAACTTGCCACGAAGGTCGCCACGACCTGGTTGCCTTCCTGCAAGATCAGTTGGCGTTGGTTGACCGCAAAGGATGTCGTTCTGGCGAGCGCGTCCATAAAGTCATCTGCCTGGCCCATGATATCCGCCTGGCATGCCATCATCGTCGATGCGCCGGCCTCCGTGATGGTGAGGCTGCTGCCTGTTTGAACATAGCTGGTATTGAACTGGTTACAGCCATCCGTCCCCGATACGCTGCCGTCGGCGCCGAACTCAAGGGTGACGGTCGTGCCCGGCAGCGGCAGAGATCCGGAAAGCGAACTCAGCACCCAACTTGTGCCTGCCAGCCCGGTGGCCTCCTCGGGCGTGGGCGTCGCTTCGGGGCTGGCCGACACGTAATTTCCCTGGCAGGCCGCCAACAGCAGCAAGCCGGTGACGAATAAGCAAATCTTTGTCATCGTCTGCATCGTACTCTCATCCTCCTCTTCAGTTCACGGTTCGGTTTATGGTTCGGTTCATGTAGCCGGGCATAGGACAACCACAACATGCCCACATCGCGCTCTAGACACCCACCGGATAGCCTGGCCCAAGCGGAATCCCGATCACGAACCAGAGTACAAAAAGCACGATCCACACCAACAGGACAACCAGCGCATAGGGCAGCATGAGTGCCACGACTGTACCAATGCCGGCGTTCTTCTGATAGCGCTGCGCGATCGTGACGATAAAGGGCAGATAGACCATCAACGGTGTCAACGTATTGACCGGCGAATCACCAATGCGGTAGGCGGCTAGCACGGTCTGCGGCGACGTGCCCAGGCGCATGAAGAGGGGGATGAAGATAGGGGCAAAGATCGCCCATTTGGGCAAGGCACCGGGAATGATAAAATCGAGCAGCACGATCACCAGGATCATCCCCACCAACAACGGGATCGCCGGGATGCCAGCTCGTTCCAGCAGTTCTGCGAGCGATACAGCGATCACCTGGGGCAAGTTGCTGAAGTTAAAGTAGCTGATAAACTGGCTGATCATCAACAGCATAAAAACGAGACCAGCCAGACTGGCAAAGGTCTTTGTGATGGCGGCAATCACGTCATCGGCCTTCTTGAAGGCGCCAACGCCAAAACCATAGCCAATCCCGGATATGAGGAAGAACAGCGCGATGATAAAGAGCAAGCTGTCCATAAACGGTGTGTTGCCGATGATCGCCCCTGTTTCCGGGTCACGCAGCGGCGCGCCTGGAAATGCTGTGGCCAGGATGACCAAGGCCAGTACACCCAAGAACCCGAACAAAGCCGCGCGCAATCCTCGCGCCTCCAGCGCCGGGCTGATCTCTTCTTGATCGGTATCTGCTTCGGTCGCTTCGTCCTGATACGTGCCAAGCCGGGGTTCAACCATGCGCTCCGTGACCACGGCAATGACAATGCTCAAGACAATCGTCGAGACAATCATAAAGAAGTAGTTGCTGGCGATCGTGATGGGGGTGCCGCCCGCCAACCCGATCGCTTCATTCGTGACCTCCGTCAACATGGCGTCAAGGGGTGTGAAGATGATGTTGACCGCAAAGGTGGCGGCGACCCCGGCAAAGGCCGCGGCCATCCCGGCGATTGGATGTCGCTTGATGGCGAGGAAGGCGGCAGCGCCCAGCGGAATGAGGATCAGATAACCAGCATCCGTGGCGACGCTCGACAGCGCGCCAATCAAGACGATCAGGAAGGTGATCAGCCTGCGCGGGGAGACCGCAACCATTCTGCGGATCAAGGCGCCCATCAAGCCGGCTGCTTCGGCCACACCTGCGCCCATCATGGCAATGAACGTGACGGCAATCACGCCAAAGCCCTGGAAGTTCGCAACGAACGAGGTGAGGATAAAGCGGATCCCCTCCACCGTTAAGAGGCTCTGAATTGAGATGGTGGTTTCCTGAATCTCGTATTCGATGTCGTAGGCTTCCGCGGGCATCACCAGCCCCGACTCTGTCGAGTCTTCGTAATAGTCTCGTTGCACCTCAACCGGCACGGGCACGGCGATGCTTTCGGTGACGCTGACGCCCATCAGATAGAGAACATGCGAAAGCACAATCACGATGGCGATCAGATACAAGAACATGAGCACCGGATGAGGCACTTTATTGCCCACCCGTTCGATACCGTCCAGCATCTTGTCGCTAAACGATCGCTTTGGGCTTTCTTCGACGGTTGTAGCTCCTGCGGTCATTTCTACCTCCGTAGGTGACATCTCGCTTGAACCGTGTTAGCGGGTATACTCCCTTAAGAACTCCGTGAGCAGGCGCACGCCGACACCCGTCCCACCGTGTGTCTCGTATGGTTTGGTGGATTTATCGGCCCAGGCGGTTCCAGCGATGTCAAGATGCACAAAGGGATAGTCGCCCACGAAAGCGGCGAGAAAAGCCCCGGCTGTAATTGAACCGGCGGGCCGCCCCCCCAGGTTCTTGAGGTCAGCGACCTGGCTCTTGATCATCTCGTGGTACTCGTCCCAGAGGGGGAGTTGCCATACCCGCTCACCGCTGGCTTCACCGGCACGCGAGAGTTTATCGGCCAATTCCTGGCTGGTGCCCATCATGCCGGTGGCGTGCGAACCCAACGCGATGATGATCGCGCCGGTGAGCGTCGAGAGTTCGACGATCGCGGCGGGATTGTAGCGTTGGGCATAGAACAGGCCGTCGGAGAGGATGATGCGCCCCTCGGCGTCGGTGTTGAGCACCTCGACCGTCTTGCCGCTCAGCGTGGTCACGATGTCACCAGGCCGGTAGGCGGTCGCGCTCGGCATATTCTCGGCGGAGCTGACGATCCCCACGAGATGCAGCGGCAGCTTGAGTTCAGCGGCGGTCTGCATCGTGCCAAAGACGGCAGCCGCGCCGCCCATGTCCGACTTCATGGTCTCCATCGCGTCGGCTGGTTTGAGTGAGAGGCCGCCGGAGTCGAAGGTCAGCCCCTTGCCGACGAGGCAGATAGTGGGCTTGCCATCGCCCGCTGAGCCGTACTCCATCACGATAAAGCGCGGGTCATTGGACGATCCCTGGCCGACGGCCAGGATGCCGCCAAAGCCCTGTTCGATCAATTGGGCCTTGTCGAGTACCGTTACCGCCAGCCCGTGTTGCTGGCCCAACTCTACGGCTTTGTCGCCGAGCACGGCCGGGGTCAGCGCATAGCCGGGGCTGTTGACAAGGTCGCGAGCGAAGATCACCCCGCGCGCAATGGTTTGCCCCATGGCGATACCAGCGCGCGTCGTCTCCACGGGGTTGCGGGTCAGGACGGTGGCGCACTCGACATCAAAGCGCTGTTCGTCGGAGAGCCCGGTGCGATAGGGCCAATAGCGGTAAGCCCCTAGCTCGAACCCTTCGGCAAACGCCTGGGCGGTCACTTCGGGGGGCAGTGGCAGGTTATCGTGGACGCCGATGGTGATGGCGGCGATTTGCAGTTCCCGCGCCCGCTGCACGGCGATGGCGCTCACCTGCCGGATCGTCTCGGCGTTGACTTTCTCGCGCTGGCCGAGGCCGACCAGCAACAGACGACGTGGCGCAAGCGTACCACGCGGGTAGAGCAGCAGCGTCTGCTGGGCACGCCCGCGAAAGTCGGCAGGTTCGAGGAGATCGGCTACTTCCGCCGGAAGCGACGCATCCTCAAAACTCGCCAGCACAGCCAAATCCGCCATCTCATGCAGAAGGTCGCCGCTTACTACTTTGATCTCCATAAGTACGTTCTCCTTTGTATACCCCTTGTACGGTAAAGTCTGCGCCGCAACCCCACAGGGTGCGCCGTTATAACGTGCGCGCCGTAGTCGCACAGCGTCATGTCTTGAATGCTGGCCCATTCCAGCGGGCCGTGGACGTCCTGCATCCCCTAAGGTAATTGGGTGAAGTCAGCGTTTGCGAGCTTTACCCGCACCCTGGGGAGGGTCATCCGGGTCCGGTATCTCATCCGGGACATAATTGGGCAAGCGCAGGGATGGGAAGACGGCCAGGAGCGCGATAGTAGCCAGGATCAAGAAGCCGGCTTTGAGGGCGCGCACCCGCGTTTCCGTGTTGATGCGCACCGCCTCATTTACCTGATCGGGCGTCGCTGTGGTTTCACTCATCACCGCCAGCAATTGGTCGTTGCTGACGAAGTTAATATTGTCGAGGTTGACCTGGGCCAGGAGCGAAGCCGGGATGGCCGGGTTATTGATCACGCTACTGGTAACGAGCAGGCTCAGCACCCCGACCGCAATCACCCCTGCAAAGGCTGTGCCCAACGCGGTGGACATGTTGTTGGCTACGCCGCGCATGGCGCCCACATCGCCTGCCAATGACTTGGGCGAGGCCGAGATGAGCACGTTGAAGACGAGCGTCAGCAGCGAACCTTCGCCCAGCCCGAGTATGAGCAAGCCAAGGATGACCATGGGCGTGCCCCACTCGTTGCGGATGCTGAAGGCCAATATCGTGAGTCCAACCGAGACGATGGCAAAGCCGATGGAGCCGATCCAGCGTGGCGTGAAGCGGCTGTAGAGACGTACGATAGACACGGCAGCCACAAAGATGGCGAGTGTGTAGGGTACGGTGGCGACCGCGGTTTGCAGGGTCGTGCGGCCCTGCACGATCTGAATGTAGAGTGGGATCAGGAAATTGACCGCTGGACCGAGCGCACCGATGATCAGCATGGCATAGGTTGCGGCTCGCTCCTCGCGCGAATCAAGTACCTCCAACGCCAGCAGCGGTGTCTTGTTGTCGGCCATGCGCTTTTGCGACCAAATGAAGAACCCCTGGCCGAGGATGATGCCGATGACGACCATAAAGGGCGCCGGAGAGAGACCGAAGAGGCTAAAGGGTGCGCCCGCGTTCGCCACCACTAAGCCCCAGCGATTGAGGTTGTTGAAGCCAAAGCTGATCAGGATGACGGCCACAGCCGCCAGTACTGCGCCGATTAGGTCGATTTTGATGCCAGGTTGGCGCTTGACCGGCTCCAGCCGGAAGCTGAGGATCAAAACGATCGCCGAGATAACAGCCAACAGGCCAAACGAGTAGCGCCAACTCAACGCAGTGCCCAGATAGCCCGCGATGAGAAAGGCCAACACGCCGGAGACGGCCGGAGCTCCGGCGATCAAGCCCAGGGCCTGTTCCTGTTGTTTGCCATGATAGTTGTTGGAGATCAGCACGACCAGGGTTGGCACGAGTCCAGCGGCGGCGATTCCGGCAAGGGCCTGGGCGTTGTTCATCATGGCGGCGTTGGGGCTGAAGGCCATCATTGCCATGGCGAGGCCATGTAAGACTGCTGTCACCTGAAAGATAAGCCGTTCGCCGAAGAGCTTTCCGATCTTTGCGCCGACCATGACCAACGCGGCGACGGAGAGTGAATAGATGACGAGCGCTGTGCCTACTGCCGTTGCGCTGGTGTCAAGGTCTTCGACAAGCGGGCCAATTGAGACCGGCAACGCATTGACATTGAAGGCCATTTGGATCTGTGCCAGGAGAATGATGATCATCGGCAGCCACGACGCATAGGCTACCGCTTCTGTGTCGGGGCGTGAAACCGCTTCTGCTGCCATAGAATTCGTTCTCCAGGTCTGGTCGTTGATACTTCAAGAACCGGATCGGATGGCGCTGTGACGACGTAGACAGATGGGCTGATAGGGTTGGCCTGCGGGGGCGTTTCAAGCGTAAGGTGGGATATAGAGGAATACCAGGTACGAAATGTACTATTGGTGTACTAGGCGGCTGCGCGGGGAGTGAGTGGATTGGAAGTTGCCTTACAATAGCAAGCGTGATCTTTGGGCTAAAGTTCTAAAATCCTTGGACACACGTTCCCCCTCTAGCCCCATTTCTAATGGATGTGACTTTTTCGTGACAGCGTTGTAAGTATGACCGGACGGGCTTAGTT
>CAZYQJ010000327.1:0-6315 GCA_964649925.1 uncultured Litorilinea sp. | reverse complement strand
ATCGCCGCCCCAGCGCGGCACACAGCGCAGATAGCCGCGCTCGTCAAAATAGTAGCCGAAGAACTCCTGACAAGCGCGGCTGTTGGCGGCCAGCAATTCCCGTTCGAGCAGCGCCCACGTCGGCGGCGCTTGCGGCGTTGCGATCTGCAACTGCGTGCGGCGGGTCCCGGTGACCTGCATCTCACGTCTCCTTCCGGTCGTTTTCAGGCTTGCTAGAGAGGGGTAAAACGGACTAGCGGCGCAGCCCGCCCAGATCCAGCAGGCGGCGGCCCGCAGTGTGCAACGTGTCCACGCGCTTGGGGAAGGCAAAGCGCACGCTGCCCTGACCAAAACCCGGCGCGGAGTAGAAGCTGGTCATGGGGACAGCCGCCACGCGTACCTCCTGGGTCAGCCACAGCGCAAAGTCCATCGAAGACCAGGCGGCCTGCTCGATGGGCAGCGAACGATAATCGGCGATGGTGTAATAGGCGCCCTCCGGCATCAACGCCTGGAATCCTGCCTCGGCCAGATAGGACATCATCACCTCGCGACGCTCATGGTAGCTGGCTGTCATCTGTGTAAAGTACGATTCCGGCAGGTTCAGCGCGGCCAGTGCCGCAGCCTGGAGCGGCGTTGGCGCGCAAATCGTCAGATAGTCATGCGCCTTGTGGACCGCTATGGCCAGGCTGGTTGGAGCCATCACAAAGCCCAGCCGCCACCCCGTAATCGCAAAGGTCTTGCTCAGCCCGCTCGTCACGATGGTGCGGCCCGCCAGTTCCGGTCTGCGCCCTGGAGATTGATGCACGCGGCCATCATAGAGGATGTGTTCATAGATTTCGTCAGTGATCAAGATCAGGTCGTGCTTGACCACCAAATCCGCCAGCGCGTCTATCTCCGCTTCGTCAAAGACGCGACCGGACGGGTTGTGCGGCGTGTTGATCAACAGCGCACGTGAACGCGGGCTGATGGCGCTTGCCAGCCGCTCCGGGTCCAGGCGGTAATCGGGCGGGGCGAGCGGAACCGGGACCGGAATCCCTCCAGCCATGATCGCCGCGGGCCGAAAATTCTCATGCGCCGGTTCCACGATCAACACCTCGTCGCCAGGGTCCACTACAGCCATCACCGCGGCCACAATCGCCTCCGTCACGCCGCAGGTCACCGTCACGTGCAGGTCCGGGTCAATGCTCCGCCCCAACCGCGGCGTGTACACTTCAGCCAGCCGTTGGCGCAGCGCCGGATATCCCCAGGTGACTGTGTACTGGTTCTCGCCGCCGCGAATCGCCTCTACCGCAGCCTCCACAATCGCCGGATGTGGGTCAAAATCCGGGTACCCCTGGCTGAGATTAACCGCGTCATGTTCCATGGCGTGGCGCGTCATCTCGCGGATGATCGATTCTTCAAATTGCTGCAAGCGCTTGGCTGGACGCATGGTGTACTACTCCTCTAGCCCCTGGGCCGAATCAAGGTCGAGATACAGGCGAGCGTGATCCACAGTGCGCAACACCGAACCAGGATGCTTCTCGCTCACCGGCCCGTACAAGCAGGCGCGCACCGCATTCACCTTGCGCGCCTCAGGCACAATTGCCAGGATGCGCCGCGGGGCGAGCAGGGCCGGGATGGTCAGCGTGATGGCATGCGTAGGCACATCCTCCAGGGTAGCGAAATGGCCTTCACCGACCTGCTGCCTGCGGCTGGTCTCGTCCAACGCTACCACCTTCACCCAGACCGGATCGTCAAAATCAGCATAGGGCGGGTCGTTGAAGGCGATATGTCCATTCTCACCAAAGCCCAACGCCACCAGGTCGGCAGGGTACTGGCGCAGCAATTCCTCATATGCCTGGCATGCCTGCGCCACATCGTCCGGCTGGCTGGGAACCGGATGGA
This sequence comes from uncultured Litorilinea sp., assembly GCA_964649925.1. Lineage (GTDB taxonomy): Bacteria > Chloroflexota > Anaerolineae > Caldilineales > Caldilineaceae > QEUY01. The sequence continues at coordinate 4,452 of CAZYQJ010000327.1, read as the reverse complement.
ATGCCCCTGGCTTCACCGCATCCAGGATATGCTCGCGCAAAAAGCGAGGAAAGCTGGCGGCATGGCCCGGGTCGATCCCCAGGTATTCGTCCATATGAAAGACGCGCACCTTTGACCAGTCAATCCCCCCCAGGTCACGCAAGGCGCGCAGAAAACTTAGCTGTGAGTTGCCGGTTGCCAGGATCACATTGGCTGCGCCGCGCGCCGTGATCGCGTCCTGCACAATCTCGCGCGCGGCCAGTGCCGCAGCGCGCCCCATCTCATCGTTGCTGCGGTAGACGGCAATTGGCAACCGGTCGATCCGTAGCTCCCGGACCGGGGTTGGCATCCCTTGATCGCTCATCGCGTTCTACGTCCTCTCTAATTGGGTCACCCAACGGCCCGCGATCATCACGCGCCAGGGCCGCCAGTCATCTTCAAAGATCACCACATCCGCATCCTTGCCAGCTTCTAGGCTGCCCTTGCGGTCACCCATTCCGATCACGCGCGCCGGGGTCAGCGTCGCCATCCGCACCACCTCGACCACGGGCAGCCCCACCTGGTCGACGACCACGCCGATCATCTCATTGAGCAGCGTCGTACTCCCCGCAAAGGCCGATCCATCCAGCATCATCCCCACCCCGTCGCGCACCTCATATTCCATTTCGCCCATCACAAAGCGCGACCCTTCGGGCAGCCCTGCGCCGCTGGTCGCATCCGAGATCAGGCAGAGCCGGTCCGGCCCCAGGCACTTATACGCCAGCCGCATCAAAGTCGGCGGCAAATGCTTGCCGTCAGAGATCATCTCGGCGGTGAGGCCGTCATAGGCCAGGCTCACCTCTAGCAGCCCCGGCTTGCGCCACGGCCCCTCCCGGATGGTCGTGGATTGTCCGCTCCACAGATGGATGATGTGACACAGCCCGCGCGCCAGCAGCGGGCGCATGTCCTCTTCACGCGCCGCGCTGTGACCGGCGGCGGGTACGATGTCGAGCGCCACCAGCCGGTCGATCAACTCATCCGTCCCCGGCAGTTCTGGTGCAAAGGTGAAAATGCGGATCAGGTCAGCGTAAGCCAGCAGTTGCTCATAGGCGCGGTCTATCGGGATGCGCAAGTGCTTGGGGTCCTGCGCGCCTGCCTGGCTGAGCGCAAAATAAGGCCCCTCCACATGCGCTCCTACAATCTGTGCGCCCTGTCGTTCCCGCTGCGCCCACTGCTGGACAGTCGCCAACGCCTGCGTCAGTTGGTCGAGCGGGCCTGTGGTGGTTGTGGCTAGCAAACTAGTCACACCAGCCGCGGCGCACATCTGTGTGATCGCCGTAAATGCTGCTATCGTTCCCTCATTGAAGGTGTGTCCCACCCCGCCGTGGATATGGATATCGACCAGCCCTGGCGTCACCCAACGACCCTGGGCATCGACATACTCACAGCCGGGCGGAAGTTGGTCAGGCATCACCAACCCGGTGATCTGGCCCGCCTCTACCATCAACGCGCGGCCTTCCGCCACGCGATCGGGCAGCACCACGCGTCCATTCACGATCGCGATGGGTGTGGAATCTTCTGTCGGCGTCATGACTCGTTTGGGAAATTCGCATGGAGCCGGTACGCGGCGATCCATGCAGGTTGATTATCGTTCCAACAGCCTGGGCGTATACGATACCTCGTCCAGGCGGGCGCGCAGTTCCGGGTCCAGCGTCCACCCGACAGCCCCCAAATTGTCGTCCAGGTGCGCCACGGTGTCGCCGCCGGTGATAGCGCAGGTGACTTCAGGGTGATCTAGTACCCAGGCCAGCGCGACCTGGGCGGGTGTCTTACTAAGTTCGCGGCTGATAGCGATCACCTCGCCCACCACGCGCCCCACCTGACCCGCCATCAGGCTGTCATATCGCTCCTGCCCGCGCTGGTGCCAGAACGACCCTTCGGGCGCGGGCTGCCCAGGCGCATAGAGGCCGCTCAACAGGCCGATAGCCAGCGGACTGTAGGCCATCATCCCCAGCCCCAAAGCGCGCACCACCCCAAACAACTCGCGTTCCGGGCCGCGCTCCAACAGGCTGTATTCGTTCTGCACCGTCATAAAGGGCGTCGTGTGCAGGCGATCCGCAATCCACTGCCCATGACAGACCTGCCACGCTGCATAGTTACAGCACCCCACATAGCGCGCCTTCCCCGCACGCACCACATCGTCCAGCGCGCGCATCGTCTCCTCCAGCGGCGTAGACGTGTCATAGATATGCACAAGGTACACATCCACGTAATCCGTACCAAGCCGCTGGAGTGAGCGGTCAATCTCACGCAGGAGGTGAACGCGTGAAGTCCCTGCGTCGTTAGGGCCAGGTCCGACTCGTGCTGCCACCTTCGACGTGATCACCACCTGGTCACGCTTGCCCTGGATCGCTTTGCCCAGGATGATCTCCGACTGGCCTAGATTCCGGTGATTATCCAACGGGGCATAGACATTGGCACAGTCAATCAAATTGATCCCCTGGGCAATGGCGTGCTCGATCATCCGCTGCGCCGCTGCGGCGTCCGCCTGGCCGCGCAACCCCAGGCCCAATGCGAGCCGGCTCACCTTGAGGCCTGCACTCCCAAAGTTGATATAGTCCAAAGTCCAATCCTGTTCCAGCCTAGCGGTGGGCGAAACAATGCTTGTTGATGTGTGGTAAGGGGAAGCAGCGCATGAGGCTGCAGGTCAAAGTGTAGCGGAAAGCGCAGGAGATGACAAACAGTCAACGCGCTCATCTGATCCAACCGAACCTGAGCCAATAGAAAAGGCCCCAGCGTTGGCTGGGGCCAGGTCCTTACCCTAAGCAAACGTCCGGGGAAACACTACTGGCTCCTCATCGCCGGGTCCGGCTGCAGCAGGCCGACCAGGTTCCCCGACGGGTCCTTGAAGATCGCAAGCTGCCCAACCGTTGGGACCGTCTCGATGGGCATTGTAATCGTCCCGCCTGCCTTCTCGATCTTCGCCACATGGCTGGCAATGTCGTCCGTTGCAATATAGGCGATCACCGCGCCTGCTGGCATGCCGTTGCTAATCGGGTTAAACCCACCGCCGAGCGCCCCTTCTTCTGGCCTAAAGGTGGTGTAATTCATCTCCGGCCAGGATTGCATCTCCCAGCCGAAAAGCTCACTGTACCATTTCGCCGCCGCCGCCTGGTCCTTGGCAGAGAACTCCACATGTACAATCGGATGTGCCATTCGAACCTCCTTTAGTGGGCAAAAAAACCTTTGTGCACCACCCAGAATAGCACATTTGTTCTAGCATGTCAACCCCCGCTGCAAGGCTCAATCGCTCGCCGCTTGCACTGCCGCCCGGCTAGTGATCTGGGTTCGTGCCCGCAGTCCCGGCAGCATCACCGCAATCGCCAGGATCGCTACAGCCCCCGCTGCCGCCTGCACCCCCACCGCAAACGGCGCACCAAACGATTGGGCCAGTACCCCCGTCTGCAATTTGCCGACCGGATCCGACCCAATCGCCAACACCAGGATCCCCATCGTCCGGCTGCGCATCTCGTCACTGGCAGTCAGCAGGATGATCGAACTCTGCATGATGCCAAAACAAGCCTGCCCCATTCCCGCACACAGCAATAGGCCCCACGACGCGCCGTAGATACCCGACTGGCTAAAGGCGACAAGCGCCAGCGACATCCCCAACGTGCCGCCCACAAAGATCCAGCCATTGCTCACATAACGCCGCACATAGTTGATTAACCCCAGGCCGACAAACGAACCGATGCCCGATGCCATGCCTAAGATACCCAAGCCCACCGGTCCCTGCCCCAGCACATCGCGTGCAAAGACTGGGAGCAGCGTCAGATACGGAATCAGCAGCATATTGACCACAACCGTGATCAACATCACGCCCAAGATCGGCTGGCTGCTTTTCACGTAATGCAGGGTCTGACCCAACACGGTCCACGGCGATACGGCTGGCCGCAAACTTGTGCGCGGGATCGGCTGCCTGGACAGAGCGTAGACGTTGATCAGCGCCGTCCCGGATAATGCCGCCATAACCCCATAGCATCCCGCCGGGCCAAAGGCCGCAACCAACCATCCTGCCGCCAATGGCCCCAGGATACGCGCCCAGCCCTGGGCAAAGTTCTCCAGAAGCATAGCGTCCACGGTGCGATCTTTGCCCACCAGGTCAGGCAGCAACGCGCGCCGCGCCGGCCAATCCAAGGCCCATGCGCTGCCTAACCCAAATGCGATGAGCGCCAGATGCCAAATTGCCAGTTGGCCGGTTGCCACTAGCAGCAACGTCATTACATAAAGCAAGAAATTGAGCGCCTGCGCCATCACAATGATCTTGCGCCGCCCCATGCGATCCGCGATTAGCCCAGCATAGAAGCCGAGCAGCAACATGGGCAGCGACCGGCAGAAACCGATCAATGCCACGAGCCACGCCGAATCGGTCATGTCCAGGACCAACCAGCCGACGACCAGACTTTCCATAAAGATCGCCTGCCACCAAAGTGT
>CAZYQJ010000326.1:0-6322 GCA_964649925.1 uncultured Litorilinea sp. | reverse complement strand
CTAGTCATATTGGCGGCTGATTTCAGCCAAATGTCGCAGAGAAACGATGTTCGGCGGTGATAGACTGTCTGCTAGGCCGGTGGGACAGCCCTGCGCTGCTCCACCGGCAACCCCCTCTTTGCCTCGCTATTCACCCACTGACCAAGTATCCAGAAAAAGAAACCGCCCGGTGAGGCGACCGGACAATGCAAAACAAAAGGTGCCGTGACCGGCGTCACAGCACCTCAAACGGCTGACGTGTTCTCGACCGTGATACGCTAATGAACCATCACGGACACCTGCGGCTCCGGCTGGAAGATCACCGCCGATGCCCTGGCGATTGCTTCGGCAAAGGCTGCGCTGCGGCCAATCGGGGCAACCTCACGGACAAACATCCCGTGGTGCATGTGCTCCAGCGGTGACTGGTCGACCGTCTCCCCGTGGGCGCGCTGCCAGTCGGCGTAACGCTCGTCGATCCAGCCGTGAAGCTGCCAGAAGTGGTCGTTGTGCGGCGAGGTGGCGAGGTTGCCCATGTCCGCATCGTCCACCGTGATCGGCACGACAGGGCTGAAGATGGACAGCAGACTTGCCGCCGCAATCGTCACATTGCGCTCCATGGCGGAAATCAGCCCGTGCGTGCGGTTGTGCAGATTACGGGCCGGGTTCAGCGCAGTTTGGGTGGCCTCGATAAACGCACCCAATTCATCAAGCGTACCAACCTGGACGAGCCGTTGAATCTCCGCCTGCGCCGCGGCCAGATAGCCAGGCTGTGACTGTTCGAACGCTGCCACTATCCAGGATGGGATGTCGGGCCAGGGTTCGTAGCGATAATCTGCTTCCGGCGTCTGATCGACCTGCCACTTGAAATGGCGGATCATCTCGCGGTGAAATACCAAAAACTCTTCCCCACTGCCTGCCTCGTTCAAGAACTTAAGATTGGGGAACTGGCTGCGCGCTTCCTGCCACAAGGCCAGATCGATGCCAAATTGCTGAAGCTGCGTCTCCGGAAAACGGGCAACATGCCAGAAGGCGTGGTGTTCAAAGGCGGGCTGCACTTTTTGATAGAGAGCCGGCTCGATCGCCTGCCGTACCTGGCGTTCTGGTTTGCGGGCGCGCGCCACGTATGGTATAGTGATCAGAGGTACAACATGGGTGATCAGCCCGAATCGGATGATTTCTGACGGAACTTCTGCGGCGTGTGACCTGTGCAGGTTGCCTGACCATAGAGCCGCGACCCGTATTGCTAAACGCTCGGACAGAAGGCTCTCGCACTGGTTTGGCGAGAGTCTTTCTTGTTGGTGAGCGGCCCAGTAGCGAGCATGGATAAACGCATCTCCGAATGCCGTAACCTGACCCAGCGCGACCAGGAATTTCTGTGTCGAGTCGAGGCCGGTCTGCCCATCACCGCCGATGTCAGCCGCGCCGACCTCCTGCTCTGCTGCCTGCTGTCCTCGCACCGCATCCTGGTCGCCTCACATGCCGCGCCCCTCTCGATCTCGTCGCATTACCCGCACAGCGTCACCGGCCATACCTTCAGCGCCCATGAACAGCCCTTGTTGTGGCAGGCGCTTGCGCATGGCCGCGGGGGCCGCCGCCAGCTAGAAACCGTAGCGCGCGGCGCACCCGTGATTCAGGTGGCCTATCCGATCTTCAATGAAGAACAGCGTGTGGTGGCGGCATTCTGCATCGAGACCAACATGATCGCCCACGAACGCCAACTGCGGCGCAACCGCAACTTCCGGCAGGCCACCATCTGGCTGCAGGACATGTGTATGCGCGGTGAACTGGCGAGCGCCGCCGATCTGAGCCGCTTCACCCTCTATGACGGGATCTATCTGGCCGACCGCAGCCGCGCCATCACCTACATGAGCGGCATCGCCAGCAACCTGTTCCGATCTGCCGGGCTGGAAGTGGATATGCAGGGCCAGCGCGTCTCTGAACTGGAAGCGCAGGACGAGGAGATGGTCGACCTGGTGCTGCGCACCGGCAACTGCCTGGAACATCGCCATGAAAGCGTAGATGGCCGCGTCTGGGTGCGTAAGGCGCTGCCGCTGCGCCGCTCGACCACCTGGCCGCTGCTGCGCTACCGCTTTCCTAAGTGGGTGATCTTTGGGGCGCGCGACCGCGCCCCCGTCGATGCCGTGTTGGTGCTGATGCAAAACGCCACCGATGCGGTGCAAAAACAACGTGAACTCAACGTCAAATCGGCCATCATTCAGGAGGTACATCACCGGGTCAAAAACAACCTGCAAACCATCGCCGCTATCCTGCGCATCCAGGCGCGCCGCGCCGAGGGCGATGAAGCGCGCAGCCTCCTGAGCGATGCCGTCAACCGGATCCTGAGTGTGGCGGTGATTCACGAATTCTTGAGCGAAGACGACGCGCAGCCGATCAACATTCGCGACCTGGCCACACGCATCGCACAACAGGTCAAGCAAGTGGCGCACAACCCCGAACAGGAGATCGAGATCGACGTGCGCGGGCCGAACATCCGCCTGCTGGCCAGCCAGGCCACGCCGGTGGCGTTGGTCATCAACGAACTGGTGCTGAACGCCATGGAACACGGTCTGAGCGGTCACAGCCAGGGACGCATCGAGGTTGAACTGCGCGACTTGGGAGACCGGGTGCAGGTGGCAATCCAAAACAGCGGCAGCGGTCTCCCCCCAGACTTCAACCCGCAGCGGAGCGGCAGCTTAGGGCTGCAGATCGTGCATACACTGGTGGAGGATGATCTCAAGGGCGATCTGCAGATGACGTCGCTGCCGCAGGCTGACGCCGCGGCTGCAGTGCAAGGTTTGGGGGTGGAAGAAAACACGCATTCTCCCCAATCCATCTATGGCACCCAAGCCTTGATCACTTTCCCCAAACGACCGCTCAAGGTTGACTAAGCAGGGGAAACGCGTGTTTAATGCACTACTGAGCAAACTCCATTTGCCCGAGCAACGACGCGGCGGGCAGTTTGCATCCCCCCAGCGGCAGCACCACAACCTGCCTTGGGGCAATCAGTTGACGAGGAGATGGGATGTGGAACGAACAAGGGTGATCATCGCCGACGATGAATCCTTAATCCGGATGGACCTGCGCGAGATGCTCACTAATCTGGGCTATCTGGTGGTGGGGGAGGTGGGTGACGGGCGCAGCGCAGTGAACCTGGCTCGTGAATTACGCCCGGACATTGTGATCATGGACATTAAAATGCCCGATATGGACGGGATTGAGGCTGCCAAAATCCTGACGGAAGAGCGGGTCGCGCCGGTGCTGCTGCTCAGCGCCTACAGCCAACAAGACCTGGTGCAGCGTGCCCAAAAGGCCGGGGTGGCCGGTTATCTGGTCAAGCCGTTCCGTGAAAGCGATCTGACCCCTGCCATTGAGGTGGCGCTGGCACGCTTTAGCGAGTTCCGAGCCATGGAACGCGAGGTGGACAACCTGCAAGAGGCATTGGAAACACGCAAGGCCGTAGACCGCGCCAAGGGCATCTTGATGGATACCCAGGGGCTGAGCGAGACCGAGGCCTTCCGCAAGATCCAAAAAATGAGCATGAACAACCGCAAGTCGATGCGCACAGTGGCAGACGCCATCATCCTGGCCCATCAAATCAGCGAGCAATAGGCGAACCTCTGGTGCGGCTGTCGATCATCATGCCCGTCTACAATGAACGGGCAACATTGGAAGAGATAGTCCAGCGTGTTCAGGCTGTCGATCTGACGATTAACCCTCGTGGAGACAACCCGCTGCTCCCCGGCCCTATCACCTTTGAGCGCGAGATCGTGATCGTGGACGATGGGTCTACGGACGGCACTCGACAAATCCTGGACCGCTGGCGCAGCGATCCGCCGCCGCATACGCAGATCATCTATCATGCTCAAAACAGCGGCAAGGGCGCGGCGCTCCGCACGGGCTTTCAACATGCCACGGGCGATGTGCTGGTCATCCAGGACGCCGACCTGGAATATGACCCGCGCGACTATGTGAAACTGCTTGAGCCGCTGATGGAGGGGCGATCCCCAGTGGTCTACGGCAGCCGCTTCATGGGCGGCCCGCGCTCGGCCATGAGCCTGACCCACACCCTGGGCAACAAATTCGTGACCCTGATCACCAACCTGCTCTACGGCACGTCGCTTAGTGACATGGAAACCTGTTACAAGTGTTTCCGCCGCGAGGTGATCGAGGGGCTGACGCTGCACAGCCGCGCCTTTGAGATCGAACCCGAATTGACGGCAAAAATCCTCAAACGCGGCTATCCGATCTTTGAAGTCCCCATCAGCTACAATGGCCGCGCCTTTCATGAAGGCAAAAAGTTGGACTGGCGCGACGGCTTTGGCGCGCTGCGCACGCTGGTCAAATACCGCTTTGTAGATTGATCGCCTGCCATGTTGCGCCACCTCGCGGCTGCACCCTGGCGCGAACCGGCCTCTCCCCCGACGCTGGCCGCGATCCGCGCGCTGCGCAGTGATACGCTCGGCCTGGTTGGATTGACACTGGCTGGGCTGGCGCTGCGCCTGGTGCTGATCGCCCGCTTTCCCCTGCGCGAAGATGAAGCGATCTATGCGTATTGGGCGCTCCACGCGCTGCATGATGACCCGCGCTTTCTCACCATCTGGCCCGACAAGCCACCCTTGTTCCTCTGGATGCTGGGGGGCGTCTTTGCCCTGCTGGGGCAAAGCGAGGCCGCGGCCCGCTGGCTGGGCATCGCCGCCAGTGTGCTGACCATCCCCGTGGTGGCGGCAGGGGCGCGGCGTCTGTGGAACACGCCCGCGGCAGGGCTGGCCGCAGGGCTGGCCTACACCCTCAGTCCCTTTGCAATCAGCTTTGCGCCCACGGTCTACACCGACCCGCTGCTCGTCTTGTTGGGGACGCTGGCGTTGGTGATGGCGCTGCGCGGGCGCGCCGGGTGGGCGGGTCTGTGGCTGGGTGCGGCTATCATAACTAAGCAGCAGGGGGTGTTATATATACCGCCGGTGCTGGCGTTGACGCTGATCCACCCCGTCCAACATGCGCGCAGCCGTCGGGAGGTCAATCCCCCGGCTAAAGCGCGACGCCCCCTGCAGGAGACTTGGCGCGGGATGGCCCACACGCGCCCCGGCCCTCTGCCCCGACTCGCTTCTTTGCGGTCCGCCCTCCTGGGCATGGCGCTGATCGTGCTGCCCGTCCTGCTGTGGGACAGCACGCGCTGGGCCGTCGCGCCGTCGCCGTGGGAGTTGGCTACGCGCACCTATGCGCCGTTGGCGCTTGCGCCCGCCGCCGACTGGCTGCCCCGGCTGGCAGCCTGGGGGGAGTTGCTCTGGTATCTGGCGGCAAGCCATGCGGTCTGGCTGCTGGCGGGCATCGCCCTGCTGGTGGCGGCGTGGCGTGCGCCGCGCCGCCCGTCGCTGGCCGCATGGATCCTCTTTGGCTGGGGGTTCGGCTATACGGCCGCGCATGTCTTCTCCACCGTCCAGGTATGGGACCGCTACTTGCTGCCGCTGGCCCCCCTCTGGGCGTGGCTATGGGCATGGCCCGCGGCGCGGCTGGCAAGCACCCCGCACCGCCACGCATGGCGCATGAATACGCTGCGCGGCCTGCTGCTGATGGCTGCGGTTTGCCTGGTTCCGCCCGGGCTGGCCGCGGCGCGCGGTGACCTGCCCATCGGCGGCGACCACGGCGACTACACAGGGCTGAGAGAGACGATGGCCTGGGTGCAGGCACAGCCGGGTCGCCAGGTCTTTTATCACCAGGCGTTGGGCTGGCATGCGCGCTTCTATCTGTATGACGCCATCCGCGAGGGCAAGGTTGAACTGCGCTGGTTCCCCACTCCGGCTTACCTGGCGGACAACGCGGCCAAGACACCTTACCCGCCCGCCACCCTGATCCTGCCTGACTGGGCAACCCCGCTTGACCCGCCGCTGCACCTGGCGATGCGCGGGCTGGCGATGCAGCGCGAGTTCAGCGCGGGCCGTTTCACCGTCTATACGCTGCGCCGCCAGCCTCAGCCCGCGTGCGCTTGGTGCCGTTCTGTGCCGCATACCCCCCGCTGGCCCCTGGCAGCCCCACCCGCGGAGATGTCACAGCCATGAGGATCATCACCCGTGCGCGCGTTCAGGGGGTGGCCGTAGGGCTGGCCCTGGCAGTCTTTGTGCTGCTGCTCTATGCCCCGCTGCTGTTCACCAACCGCGTCCTGGGCAGCGGCGATATCCTGCTCTACTTCTACCCCTACCGCGATTATGCCGCCGCAGCGCTGCGCGGCGGGCGCATCCCGCTCTGGAACCCGTACAGCTTTCTGGGCGCGCCTTTTCTCGCCAACCCACAGGCCGCGGTGCTGTACCCGCTGCACTGGCCGCTGAGTTGGCTGCCGGTGACCGGACAG
>CAZYQJ010000325.1:0-6324 GCA_964649925.1 uncultured Litorilinea sp. | reverse complement strand
CTTTTTCCGCGGGATCGGTATCTCCAACGCACCCGTCATGCGCTGGCTGATCAACAGCGTTTTTGTAACAGCCGTGACCACACTTGGCGTATTGTTTCTGGCGTCAATGGCTGGCTACAGCTTCGCCCGCAAGCGCTTTTGGGGTCGCGACCTGATCTTTTGGTCATTGATCGCCACCATGCTCATCCCGCAATGGTCCACCATTGTGCCCACCTATGTGCTGACCCTGTGGATGAACCTGCACGACACCTATTGGGTGCTGATCCTGCCCGGTCTAGCCTCGCCCTTTGCCGTCTTCCTGGTACGCCAGTTTATGCTCACCCTACCCGACGAATTGTTCCAAGCGGCCAAGGTGGATGGGGCAGGCGAACTCCAGTTGTGGTATCACATCGCACTGCCACTCAGCAAACCGGTTTTGGGAACGTTGGGCGTCTTCGTGCTGGTGGGCAGTTGGAACTCGTTCCTCTGGCCGCTGCTGGTCCTCAACAAGAGCCAGATGTTCACGCTACTGGTCGGCGCTTCAACGATCATCTACCAGATTCAAGGAGGGGGGCCGAGCTATGGCATCGCCATGGCCGTGGCGGTGATCATGTCGATCGTGCCCATCGTGGCCTTTCTGATCATGCAGCGCCAGCTGATCCGCGGCCTAACCATCGGCGCAGTCAAAGGCTAGATCGTCATCACCTCTATCCACCGTAGACCAGCGCGCTCGGGCTGGTATGATGCGCGTTTACCTATTCCACTATCCAACTCTACCCAACATCAAAGGAGATTGGCATGACTGTTCAATGGGCACCGTTCACCCTGAGTTGGGATGATCATTTGCCCATCGATATCTCGTTTGTCTTTGAGCGCGAGCGACCGGCCGGGGCGCGCGGTTTTCTCAAAACAGACGGTGCGCGCTTTGTCTTTGAGGACGGGTCAGAGGCACGCTTCTGGGGCACCTGCTTTAACAGTGGGCAGAATTTTCCGACCCATGACGAGTCCGAGATGGTGGCGCGGCGGCTGGCCAAGTTCGGGGTCAACATCATGCGCACCCACCAGATGGACGCCGAGTGGGCTACGCCCAATCTCTTTCAGTTCAATCGTGCCAACCCCAAAAACGATACGCGCACGTTCGACCCAGAGAGCATGGACCGCCTCGACTACCTGATCTACTGTCTCAAACAAGAAGGCATCTATATCTATCTCGACATGCTCACCTACCGCCAATTTCGGCCTGGCGATGAGGTCGACGCAGTCGAGGCGTTGGGCCAGGCGGCCAAGCCTTATACCTATTTCGACCCGCGGCTGATCGAGCTTCAACAGGAGTTTGCGCGTGATCTGTGGACCCACATCAACCCTTACACCAAACTCGCCTATAAAGACGACCCCGCCATCGCCTTGACCGAGATCAAGAATGAGAGCGACCTCTTTACGCACAAGCCTGTCCTGGAACCTTATCGGTCACGGCTCGAAACCCTGTACCGCGCCTGGGCGGACGAACAGGGGAAAACGGTGAGTGCGGAGCCCGTCGATTTCGCCAATCCGGACACCCAACAGGCGCGCTTCTTAGTGCAGGTGATGCAGGATTTTAACGCCAACATGATCACCTACCTACGTTCGATCGGTGTCAAAATTCCCATTGCCGGAACCAACTGGTCGCGTACCCTGGGCGTCACCGCCAGCCAGTTGACGACAGATTTCACGGACTCCCATGTCTACTGGAACTTCCCGCGCTGGGAGACGGGCGAGACCGACACGGCCCCGATGGTGGCAGCGCGCGATACCGCCCTGGGAACCCTCTCCTTCATGCGGCTGCTGGACCGTCCCTTCTTTGTCTCCGAATGGGACCACGCCTGGCCCGCCGAATGGCGCGCCGAGAGCACGCTCTGGTACGCCGCGGTCGGCGCGCTCCAGGGCTGGAGCGGGTTTACGATCCACACCTACCGCTATGCATCTTGGGGGCCGGTCTACAGTCTGGGCGGTGGCGCTTCGACGATCAACGGCATCACTTATCGCAACCACTTCGACACCTTCAACGACCCGGCCAAGTTCGGCCTCTTTTATCATGCGGCCCTGCTCTTCCGCCGCGGCGATGTGCAGACGAGCGCCCAGCCGCTGGCCATCGAGATCCCCGAAGACGACACGGCTTGGCCGCTGTTGCGCACGGAGGACGTTCCAGCCCTGCGCTGGGTCGAAAAACAGCGCATAGGGATGCTCTTGCCAGGACAGCCTGCGCCACCAGGGGATGTCCGGACCATTGAACGGCAGACGCTGGACGGTGTCCAAGACGGCGATCTGCTCTCAGATACGCGCCAACTCTGGCGCAGTCCCTCCCAACGCATCGGCTGGGTGGACACGCCACGTACCAAGGTCGTCTACGGATTTCTGGGCCAGGCTGGCCCTATCCAACTTGATGGGTTGACCGTAGACGTGGAGACAGATTTCGCCACGATTGCGCTCAGTTCGCTCACCGATGACCCGCTCGACAGCACGGCCTCGATCCTGCTCACGGCCGTAGGCCGCGCCGACAACAGCGGCGCCCGCTATGATGAGACGCGCAGACAGCAGCTAGATTTCGGCGGCCCGCCTATTGTCATCGAACCAATCGAGGCTCACCTGTCGCTGCGCACCTCCCGCCCGCACCTGAAGATCTGGGTCATCGACGAGAAAGGCGAGGCCGTCACGCCCCTGGAACGCGACTATCGAGATGGGGCGCTCCATTTCAAGATCGGCGCGCAGCCGCGCTGGAATCACTCGACCATCTATTACTTGCTCACGCTCTAGCCCATCTTCCGATGCCAACCTCCTGCCAATGCTAGAAAAGGAATCACTATGTTAGTCGGGACTGCCTGGGAGAATATCACTCCGGACCACCCCCTGCCGTTGATGGGGCAAATGTACGAACGGATCGCTGAGTATACCCGTGACCCGCTCACGGCCAACGCCGTTGTCTTCGACGACGGCCGGCGGCGAGTGGCCGTCGTCTCGGTCGATGTGTGTGTCTTGGCAGATGAGTTTCTGCGTTCGGTGCAGGAGGCCTGTTCCAGGGCACATGCCATCACCGCCGAGGATGTGATCATTGCCGCCACGCATACCCATGTCGGCCCACTCACGACCGACCGTTTTATCGGCACGGCCGATTCCGACTATATGGCCAAACTGCACGCACACCTGGTCAGCGCTGTTGGACGCGCCCTTGCCGACTGCGAGGAATGTGAGTTGTTCACGGGCGCGGGGTATGCCGAACAAATGGGATGGAACCGCCGCGGCATGCGCCGCGATGGCTCTTGCCATATGTACTGGGGGAGCTGGAAGGAAGACTTTGTCAGGCTCGAGGGGCCACGCGATGGCCAGGTCCCCGTTCTCTTCGCCCGCAAAGTAGACGGCCCCATCAAGGTGGTCGTCACTTCTTTTGCCACACACCCCAACAGCCTGGAACATGGCACCTTCTACAGCGCAGATGTCCCTGGCGAGGTGCGCCGCGTGCTGCGGGGCGCGTTGGGCGAGGATGTCGGCGTGGTCTATCTCACCGGCGCGGCAGGCAACACCGCGCCGTCGATCATGGAAAACAACCCGGATCACCGCCAGCCCTGGCGCAACGAAAGCGGCGTCGTGCGCTCCGGCTGGTATCTGGGCGGTGAAATCCTCAAAGTGATCGCGCAGCAGATCGACCCGATGGCCGAGCCGGTTGTCCACCATGCCTGGGCGCAGTTGGATATCCCCATGCGGGAATGGGATAGTTGGTGTGACCCGGCGGATTATACCGGCGGCATGCGCGAATACTTTGAGGACAGCCGCAAACGCTGGGCTGAAATCATGGCGGAGAGCAACCCGGTCCCCGTGCGCGTGCATGCCGTGCGCGTCGGCGATGCCGCCATCTGCTTCAACCCCGCCGAACTCTATGTCGAATTCGGGCTGGCAATCAAGCAGCGCTCACCGGCGCAGGTTACGCTGGTGTCAGAACTCAGCGACGGCTATTGTGGGTATGTGCCCATTCCTGAAGGCATTCGCCACGGCGGCTACAGCGCCGCTTCCTCCAGCAACACACGGCTGCTGCCGGAAGCCGGTTGGATGATCGTGGAGGAGACCGCCCGCCTGTTGGACAAGGTCTTTGATGGAGCAGAGCAAAAATAGGCACAAACAGAGGGGCAAATGCGATGCGGCTGAAGAACAACGTCGCCTTAATTACCGGCGCAGGCTCAGGGATTGGACGCGCCACCGCCCTGCGCCTCAGCGAGGAGGGAGCACGCATCGTTGCGGTAGACCGCAACGCCGAGAGTGGCCAGGCCACAGTGGCCCAGATTCACGCCCAGCAAGGCGAGGCACTGTTTGTGCAGGCCGATGTCTCACAGGAGGCCGATGCCCAGCGCATGGTCGCCGCGGCCCTGCAGCGCTATGGCCGCCTCGACATTCTCTTCAACAACGCGGCCATCCAGGTCTTCGGCACGATCCCGGAGACCGCCACCAGCGATTGGGATAGGGTCATGGACGTCAACCTCAAGGGCGTCTATTTGGGCTGCAAGTACGCCATCCCTCCCATGATCGAGGGGGGCGGCGGCAGCATCATCAACACCGCCTCGATCCTGGGGCTGGTGGGCGACCCCATGCTGCCTGCCTATGGCGCGACCAATGGTGGGATCATTGCCATGACGGCAGCCATGGCCCAGGCGCACGGCCGCCAGCAGATTCGTGTCAATTGCATCTGTCCCGGCGACGTCGCCACGCCGTTGGTCTTGGAGTACTTTGAGCAGCAGCCCGACCCCGCTGCCGCGCGCAGGCAGGTCGAGTCGGCGTATGCGCTCGGCCGCATCGCCGAGCCCGAAGAGATCGCCAATGCCGTACTCTTTCTGGCCTCCGACGAAAGCTCGTTCATCACCGGCACCTATCTTGTGGTAGACGGCGGCGTGACCAGCAGATGTTACTGAAATAGATCGGGTCCTCACCAGCAGGCCAGGGGGCAGACACCGCGACGAAGACGCATGGACGGTTCAACCGTGCCAGAAAGCGTCTCCACTATGTTCTGGCGCCGCGTGTATACGGCTTATGCCCCCTGGCCTACCCGCTGCAGTTCTACCGGCGCGTCCAATGTGCGACTGCGCTCGATGTGATAACTAAGGTGTAACCGCTACGGCGCGAGGCGTATGGGTGATACGCAGCCGTGACGACTGCGTTTTTTGCGGGCGGTCCAGCGGTAGCGGTGCGTGTACGTACATGGGGCGAAGTCACTCAATAATACGCAATCGTCCATTGGTGGAGCTACAGGGGAAGAAAGCTCCAGGATCTCGTCCACAGTGAATAAAGACATACCTATCATCTGGCACGCCGCCGACGATCTCTTGCCCATATTGGCAGAGCGCATCGCACCGGAGCTATGCATCTACCCCTAAGCTAAGCGCTTGCCTAAAGATAGCCCCTTAAGCGAGCTGCACCACGATGCACCGTTCAACGCTCCGTGCTCCACAACGCCATAAACTGTGGGTCAAGCCGGTCCCCTACTCGAGGTTGGGGGAGGCCTCCAAGGGGCGCGTATCGCCCCAGACCTGCTCGCCTTCCTGCTGATGCGCATAGACGTGGCGGGTGGCCTGTTCCAGCCTGCCCTGGTCGCGGATGTTCTTGGCCTACCCGTTCAGCAAACTCGACCAAATCCTTGGCGTCCGCCCGCAAAGGCACGCCGCCTTTGCCGTTGGTATGCACCCTAGCGTAGCGCAGCTAACTGCGCACGCTCTGCGTGATCTCAACTGGAGTCCAGACTTAGCCAAACCGATTCAGCAGCAGTTGAGTACGACCAGTTTATACTGGATCTAACACTACAGGGTGGCATGGAGCCCATAGAGGTAGGTCTGTCCCTACAAAGGAATGAGTTTGCTTACTTAGAAACTTCAGTTCGCTTACACGAAGCAAGAATCGTGAATCGCTACATGAGCAGTGGCAGAGTTGGCTTACGCGTCATGAAGCCGCTTATGTAGCGTCAGGGAGCAGCAACAGGTCTGCCGGGGTAAGATAAACTAAACTGTACTGTGTCGTCATGCTCGTGGCCGGCGTCCTTCACGAAGGCACCTGACGGCCGGACTCGGTTATGGACAGAAATTCGGTTGTTACGAGGCGATACGAATGGTTCACAGACGGTTTTTCAAGTTCACTTTTTGACGTTCGCGATTGCCCTGCTTCCTACCACCCGCGCGGCACCGGAAAACAGCGGAATGGCTGCTGGGCTGCGAACATATCCCACACCTCCTTGACGACTGTAGCCACGTCGAGCGCACCAAAGCAGTGCTCGTACCAATACAGCAATCCTTGGTCCGGCAAACGCATCCTCATCACCGGTGTCTGCGGTACTGT
>CAZYQJ010000324.1:0-6333 GCA_964649925.1 uncultured Litorilinea sp. | reverse complement strand
GCAGACCTGGCGCAAGGGCGTTTTCCTTTGTTGATCAAACTCCTGGACGCCAACCGCTGGCTGTCGGTGCAGGTCCATCCCGATGACCGCTATGCGCTGGCGCATGAAGGGGATTTGGGCAAGACGGAGATGTGGGTGGTGCTGGCCGCGGAGCCGGGCGCAGAAGTCATTTACGGTTTTCAGCCTGGCGTGGATCGCGCCACGTTTGCCGCGGCCATCGAGGCCGGGGAGACCGAACGCTGGCTGCACCGGATGCCCATTCAGGCGGGTGATGTGGTCTTTGTCCCGGCGGGCGCGGTGCATGCGCTGGGGCCAGGGCTGATCGTGGCGGAGATGGGGCAGGCCGCGGCCACTGCATATTGCCCAAGCGCTCAACGTGCTGAATTTCGACATGGTGACGCCGGGGAAGGTCGACCCGCAGCCGGTGTTGGACGCGCCGGTTGCCACGGAGGTGATCGGCGAGTGTCCCCATTTCCGCACTGAGCGGCTGCGGTTGGCTCCAGGCGAACGCTACACAGGGGCGTGTGACGGCACGACCTTTGAGATATGGGGCGTGATCCAGGGGGCCGCAGAGGTAAGTTGGCAGGGTGACCCGCTCGCACTGGCCGCGGTCAATTGGGTGCTGCTCCCGGCGGCATTGGGGAATTTTTCCGTGCATGCTGACGCCGAGAGCGTGCTGCTGCGCGTGGTACGACCAGATGCCGCCCATGTTTGACCGGGTGATCAAAAACGGCTTGGTGATCGACGCACAGGGCGCGGCGCACGCCGATGTGGCGATCCAGGGCGATCGGGTGGCGGCCATCGGGCTGGGGCTGGAGGGTCGCGAAATGATTGACGCCGCGGATTGCTATGTGCTGCCGGGCGCGGTGGACCCCCATGTGCATCTGCAAATGGCGTTGGCGGGCCGCGTCAGCACGGACAGCTTTGCCGCGGGGACGGTGGCCGCGGCTTGCGGCGGCACGACCACGGTGATCGACTTTGTAGACCCCAAGCCCGAACAGTCGATGCTGGATGCGTTGGCGCAGCGTCGCGGCGAGGCCGATGGTCAGGTGGCTGTGGACTACAGCCTGCACATGACCGTGCCGACCTGGCACGGCTCAGACGATGCCCGGCTGGGCGAACTGCCCGCGGTGGTGGAGGCGGGCTGCGCCACCTTCAAGCTCTACCAGGCCTATGCTGGGATGATGCTTGACGATGTGGCGCTGCTGCGCGTGTTGCAGGCGATTGCTGCGGCGGGCGGGCGCGCTGTGCTGCATGCCGAGACCGGGCCGGTGCTGGAGTTGCTGCGCAGCCAGGCGTTGGCCGCAGGCCATACGGCCCCGATCTGGCACGCCCGCACGCGGCCTCCCGCGCTGGAGGCAACGGCCATCCACCGCGCTGCGGAACTAGCGCACCTGGCGGGATGCCCATTGCATATCTTTCATGTGGGCTGCGCCGAGTCCGTGGCGGAGATCGCAGCGGCGCAGCGCCGCGGGGTTGCGATCACCGGGGAAACCTGCCCCCAATACTTGTTGCTGACCGCGGAAGAGCACCTGGAGAGCGCAGATGGCAAGCTCTACATCTGCGCGCCGCCATTGCGCGGCCATGCCGACCAGCAGGCGTTATGGACAGGGCTGGCCGAAGGGACGCTGGCTATGGTCAGCACTGACCACTGTCCCTGGACGGGCGAGGAGAAGAATCAGCCTGACTTTGCCCAAGTGCCCGGTGGCGTGCCGAGCATCGAGGCGCGGCTGTCGCTGATCCATCACTTTGGCGTGCGCCGCGGGCGGTTAAGCCTGCCCGCCTGGGTGGATGTCTGCTGTACGGCCCCGGCGCAATGGATGGGATTGGCGCGCAAAGGGCGGCTGGCTCCTGGCTATGATGCTGACGTGGTGATCTTTGACCCGCATGATATACGTACGATCTCGCCATCGACCCTGCATGAGACCGCAGGCTGGACGCCCTACGACGGCCTGACGGTGGAAGGCTGGCCGCGGACGGTGCTGGTGCGCGGCCGCACGGTCGTGCAGGATGGAGGCTATACCGGGGCCGCGATCGGTTGTTTCCAGCCGCGCCGATTTGCCGACTGACGCACCATGTTTTTGTTCCTCTCCAAACTCTTGCCGCTTTTTGTCTATCCCCTGGGGTTTGCCTGTCTCTGCCTGGCTGCGGCGTTGGTGATCCGTGTGCCGCGCGTGCGCCAAATCCTGGTTGTCGTGGCGTTGGGGGTGCTGCTGGTCTTTAGCAGCCAGCCGGTATCCAATGGGCTGGCGCGCAGCCTGGAATGGCAGCACATCCCGGAGGGGGAACTCCCCAACGCCGATGCGATTGTGTTGCTGGGAGGAGGCACGCGCGCGGTGATGCCGCCGCGTACCTTTGCCGAGGTGAACGAAGCGGGAGACCGGATGGTGCAGGCGGCGCGTCTCTATCACGCGGGGAAGGCCCCGTTGATCGTGGCGAGTGGCGGCTTTATTGAGTTCTTCGGCTCTACCATTCCCGAAGCAGAATCCATGCAGGCACTGCTTGAATTGTTGGGCGTGCCGCCGGAAGCGATCCGGGTGGAGGACCGGGCGCGCAACACCTATGAAAACGCGCTCTATGTGCGTGAGCTGCTTGAAGACGCAGAGGCAAGCCGCATTCTGCTCGTGACATCGGCCATGCACATGCCGCGGTCGCTGCTCATCTTTCAGCGCCAGGGGTTTGAGGTGATCCCTGCCCCGACAGATTTTCTGGTCACGCAGACGCCGCCAGACCTGGCTGTCGAGGTGGGGATTGGCGGCAGGCTGCTGCAACTGATGCCAAGTTCGGAAGCGTTGGAGGTCTCCACGCGTGCGATCAAAGAGTATATCGGCATGGTGATCTACCGGCTGCGTGGCTGGCTGTAGGCGGAAATCTGACAAAAAGGCAATTCTGTGGTATAATTTCGCATAGACGTGCTTGGATGCACAGAAAGGGAGCTACAGATGTCTTTTTCAATTGGAGATCTTGTTGTCCATCCTGCCCACGGACCGGGTTGGGTGGTCGATCTGATCGAACGGAACGATGTGTCGGACCCCGAAAATCGCCTGCGCCAGTTCTATGTCATCCACTTTGAAGATCAACGGCTGACCCTCCATGTGCCGGTGCGGCATGCGTCCGAACTGGGGTTACGCGCTGTGATGGCCCCAAGCAAGTACCAGGAAGTCATGCAGCTTTTTCGGGCTACTCCCCAACCCCTTCCTGACGACTTCAAAGAGCGGCGCACCTTGATCGAAGGGTGGATTCAGTCAGGTGCGCCTTTGCGTCTGGCTCGAGCGGTGCGAGAACTCTACGGGCGGCGAAGCGCCGACAAACTCAACAAAGCCGACCGTGAATTGCTGGCGAAGGCACAAGACCGGCTGGTAGCGGAGATGGCAGCAGTCAAGTCCCTGTCCCCGGCGCAGGTGATGGACCAAATCTCGGCTGCATTGGAGGAAGGCCAACATGCCAAAGCGGCGTAGGCCGCGATCATAGTGCCTGTATCAAGCAAGCTATGAGCCCAGCATGGGCTGTAGCGTTGTGCCAGAATTCGGGCTGGAACAGTCGGGGAGGAACTAGAGGGAGGCGCATGCCGAGATCAAAGAACCGGCAGGCTGTGGGGACGCGTGCGCCGCGTAACCACCGACCTGCTGAGACGGGTACAATCTACAAGGATTGGGGCGGCAGGCTGTCCGTGGCGCTGACCATGCCCAACAGCTACTATGTGGGGATGAGCAGCCTGGCGCTACAACTGCTGTACGCCATGTTCAACGGCGAGGACGACGTCGTATGTGAGCGTATCTTCTGGGAGAAGGGCGCGGCACAGGCGGGTCGTCCTTTGCTGTCATTGGAGGGCGCGCGGCCTGCGGCAGAGTTTGACGTGTGGGCCTTTACCATCTCCTGGGAGATGGACTATTTCAACGTCGTGGAGTTGCTGCGCCAGTCGGGCATTCCGCCGCTGGCGGCAGACCGGCAGAACTCCAGCCAGTGGGACGGGTCTCCGTGGCCGTTGATGATCGCGGGCGGGCCGGGCGTGACGATGAATCCAGAGCCGGTCGCACCGATCTTTGACGCGATCTTGATCGGCGAAGGTGAAGAGGCGGTCCCGCATTTCATCGACCTGTGCCGTGAAGGGCTGGCGGATCGCGATGCGCTGCTGACGCAGTTGGACGCCACGCCGGGCTGGTATGTGCCGAGCCTGCGCCCTTCCAACCCAGATCACCCTGACTTTCAGCAAGTTTCGCGCCTGTGGGTGCGTCAATTGTCGCAGTATGATACGGCCAGTAGTCTCTACACGCCTGACACCGAGTTTGCTAACATGCATCTCATGGAGATAGCGCGCGGTTGTGGCCGCGGCTGTCGTTTCTGTCTTGCAGGCTACGTGTATCGCCCAGCGCGCGAGCAGCCGTTGGATGTGCTGCTGGCTTCGGCGCAGCGGGCTGTGCAGGCAGGGCATACCAAGGTGGGGCTGGTCAGCGCGGCGGTGAGCGACCACACCCAGATTGACGAACTGGCCGCCGAACTACAGCGCATGGGGGCAAGCATCTCTGCCAGTTCGATGCGCATGGACCCGATCAGCGTACCGCTGATCCGTGCTATGGCGGAGACAGGAGCGCATAATCTGACGGTGGCCCCTGAAGCAGGGAGCCAGCGGCTGCGAAACGTCATTAACAAAACGCAGACCGAAGACCAGATGATGCACGCCATTGCGCTGGCCCAGGAGTTCAATTTTCCGCAGTTGAAGCTCTACTTCATGGTGGGGCATCCGACCGAGACCGAGGATGACATTCAGGCGTTGATCGACTTTACCATGGAAGCTCGCAAACGTTTCAAACGGCGCATCGCCATCAATGCCACGCCTTTTGTGCCCAAGGCGCACACACCCTTCCAGTGGGAGGCGATGACCCCCGTGGACGTGCTGCGCAAACGCCAGCGCATGATTCACACAGCCCTGGCGCGGCATGGGGTGGATGTGCGCGCCGATTCGCCCGATTGGGCGGAGGTGCAGGCGGTGTTGAGCCGCGGCGATCAACGGCTGGTGAATGTGCTGCTGGCGATCCCTTCGGGCGGGCTGACAGTGCGTCGCTTCTTCCAGACGATGGAAGAAATGGGGTTGGACAAGTCGGCCTATACCGGCGCATGGGAGATCGGCGCGCCGCTGCCCTGGGACATTGTACAGAGCGGCGTCAGCCAGAACTACTTCCACTATGAGTTGAAGCTGGCGGCGCGCAGCGAGACTGGGTTGAGTTGCCCGCCCGACAGCGCCGGGTGTCTTTCCTGCCATGCCTGTGACCCGGCGTGGGCCTTCCGCTATGGCGACAACCAGGCGCGGCCTGTCCCCGCGGCCAAGGGCGGTCCCTGGCGCGCCCAAGACTGGCAGCCGTGGAGCAAACTGAAGCGGGCACAACATGCCACTGTTACGCCGATTGAGCTAAGCTGATGCAGCGCCAACGTCACGCCAATGGGGTGATCACCTATACCTTTGATTCGCTTGACGGGCTGCCGGTGCGCGCCCATGTCAGCACGCGGCACGGCGGTGTGAGTCCCGCGCCGTGGAACTCGCTCAACTTCAGCGTGCGTCGCGGGGATACGCCAGAGCGCGTCCAGGCTAACCGGGTGCGTTTTGCAGAGGCTGTGGGTGTTGCGCCAGGGGATATGGTTTCCTGCCGCCAGGTACACGGAACCGGCGTCGCCAAGGTGGATTGGGCCGACGCCGGGCAGGTGCAGGAGGGCGCAGATGCTGCCATTACCGACGCGGTGGGGCTGCCGCTGAGCCTGGTCTTTGCCGACTGTGTGCCGGTTGTGCTGTATGACCCGGTGCGGCATGTGCTGGGCGTCTGCCATGCAGGCTGGCGCGGGACGGTCAACGGTGCGGCGACCGCGACCCTGTGGGCGATGCAGGCCGCCTATGGTACAGACCCTGTCGACGTGCGCGCCTGTTTTGGCCCGAGCATCGGCCCGGCCAGCTATGAGGTGGGCGACGAGGTGGTGAATCTTGTCTATGCCCTCCTGCCGCGGCCTGACGCGCTGATCAGCTATCCTAATGGCGACGGCGAGCGTCCACACTTCGATTTGTGGCGCGCCAATGCGATTCAGTTGGTGGAAGCGGGCGTGCCGGAAACGCACATCGAGATCAGCGCCATTGATACGGCGCAGCGCACGGATGACTTTTTTAGCCACCGCGCCGAGCAAGGACGTTGTGGTCTGTTTGGGATGTTGGCCTGGTTGACGCCGCGATCGTGATGACCTGATACAAGATGACCTAGACGCCTGCAGGGCACGATACCGGCACTAATTCTTTTTGAACGCAAACAGTTGTAGAAACGGTAGATCAGAAAAATGAAGGTTTGGCCGGTA
>CAZYQJ010000323.1:0-6341 GCA_964649925.1 uncultured Litorilinea sp. | reverse complement strand
CGACGTGTGCAGATCTTCGCTCACCGGGGCGCAAAACGCGCCGCGCCCGAAAACACCCTTCCTGCCTTTCAGGCCGCGCTGGATATGGGCGCGGACGGCATCGAACTCGACGTGCAGTGCAGCAAGGACGGTATCCTGGTCGTGATGCACAACGCCACCGTCGACGCCACGACCAACGGCATCGGCCCAGTGAGCGACTTTACTGCCGCCGAACTGGCCCAACTGGATGCAGGCAGCTACTTTGGCCCGGACTTTGCCGGGGTGGGTGTGCCCACACTGGATCAGGTCTTTGACCTGGTAGGTGACCGCTGCCAGGTCAATGTCGAGATCAAGAGCAACGATCCCACTGGCGGGCCGGAGGTGGATGCGCTGGTCGCCACCATTGTCCGCCGCAATCTCTATGACCAGGTCATCGTCTCGTCGTTCAACCCGATCAGCCTGATCAAACTGCGTTGGATGGACAACCGCGTGCGTCTAGGGCTGCTCTTTAGCCAGGAACTGCCGCCCTACCTACAGGAGGCATGGCTCAGCCCCATGATGCGCCCGGAAGCGCTGCACCCGCACCATGCGCTGGTCAACGCCGAATGGATGGAGTGGGCCAGGTCGATCCCCTGTGCGGTCAACGTCTGGACGATCAACGAGGTGGGCGAGGCGCGGCGGCTGGCCGACCTGGGCGTGGATGCCATCATCAGCGACGTGCCCGATGTGATGCTTAGGGAGGTTGGGAGTAGGGCATAGACTCCTGGTAACGCAATGATAACCGCACGCGCGCCGGGTAAAGTGATCTTGGTCGGGGAACACGCGGTGGTCTATGGGCGACCGGCCATCGCCGTCCCTGTATGGGAGACAACCGCCACCGCAACGGTCACGCTGGGGACGCCGGGGCGCGGCTGCGTGATTTATGCCCGTGACCTGGACCGTACCATCCACCTGGCCGAAGCGGCGGAGGATGACCCGCTGGCCGTAGTGGCACGCGAGACCCTCGCCCACCTGGGGCTGTGCGCAGATCCCGACTGGCAGGTCGAATTGATCAGCATGATCCCCCTGGCGAGCGGGATGGGCAGCGGCGCGGCGGTGAGCGCGGCCCTGGCGCGCGGCCTCTTTGCCATGGCCGGACAAACGGCTGACGCTGCCACCATCAGCCGCCTGGTCTATCGCGCCGAGCAGATCTTCCACGGCACGCCGAGCGGGATCGACAACACCGCCGTAGCCTATGGCAAACCCGTTTGGTTTGTGAAGGGGGAGTCGCCTGTAGTCTTTACCCCGGCTGAACCCTTTATGCTGGTTGTGGCCGACAGCGGCACGCCAGGGCTGACCAAGCAGACTGTGGCCGGGGTGAGGGCGCGCTGGAGCGCAAACCCCGCACGCTATGAGGCGTGGTTCGACGAGATCGCTGATCTGGTGTGGGCCGCACGCGCCGCTATCGAACAGGGCGCACCCGCAGACTTGGGGCCGATCTGCGACCAGAACCACGCCATCCTGCAAAAGATCGGCGTCAGCACGCCGCAACTGGATGCGCTGGTCGAAGCCGCGCGCGGCGCAGGGGCCGCAGGCGCAAAATTGAGCGGCGGCGGTGGCGGCGGCAATATCATCGCCCTGGTCGATCAGACGACCGCGCCCGTCGTGCGCCAGGCCTTACTCGGCGTCGGCGCGCCACGGGTGATCCTCACGACCGTCTCCGCACAAGCGGTCGGGGTCGCGTAGATAGACGACCTGGCCTGCCACCACCGTAGCGACCACGGCAAGGTCTGGATCGAGCAGCACCAGGTCGGCCCAACCGCCGCTTTCCATCCGTCCCGCGCCGGTCAGCCCCAACGATTCGGCGGGCGTGCGGCTGGCAGCAGGCCACCCCGCGGCGAGATCCAACCCCGTTGCTGCCAGGAAATTAGCTAGCCCCACCTCCAGCGTCAGCACGCTGCCCGCCAGCGTGCCATCGTCCAGACGGCACTCACCATTGGCGACCGTGACCGGCTGGCCGCCCAACTCATAGCGGCCCGGCGACAGACCAGCGGCGCGCATGGCGTCGGTGATCAACACGGTGCGCGCCACCCCTTTGCAACGTGCCAGGATTTGCATGGCCGCAGGGTGGACATGAATATTGTCCGCGATCAGTTGCGCATAGACGGTATCATTGGTGAGGACGCTACCCAGCGTGCCCGGCTGGCGGTGATGCAGCCCGGTCATGGCGTTATAGGTGTGGGTAGCCTGGCTCACGCCCTGGCGGATGGCTGCTTCGCATTCGTCATAGGTGGCGGCTGTATGCCCGGCGACGACCATGACCCCGCGCGCCCGCGCCGCGGCGATCACCGCTTCCGCGCCCGGCTGTTCCGGGGCCAGCGTGATCATCCGTACCGGGCCGGTGTCAGCCATTTCCGTGAATTCGGCCACATCGGGCGGGCGAATCTCGCCCGATAGTTGCGCGCCGGGGAAGCGCGGGCTGATAAACGGCCCTTCCAGATGCACACCCAGGACGCGTGCGCCTGCGCTGGGCGCTTGGCAGTAGGCGGCGACCGCGGCCACGGCTTCGCGCGTGGCGGCGCGGCTGGCGGTCATGGTGGTGGGTAGAAAGCTGGTGACCCCGTGGCGCGCAAAGAAACGCGCCATGACGCCCAACGCCTGGGGGTCTGCGTCCATCGTGTCATGGCCCAACGCGCCATGCACATGCACGTCGATCAGGCCGGGCAGCACGGTGCAGCCGGTGGCGTCCAGGCGCAGCGCGGCGGACGGTTCGGCATCGGGCGCAATCTGGGCGATGCGGTCACCGGCTAGATGAACCTGGCGCGCTGCAAAGGCTGCGCCCGTGGCATAAGGCACAGTGCCGTCATGGATGGTCAAGGTCAGGGGAGGCATAGGCCGGTCCTTCTAGAGTTCAGGCTCGACGTTGGGGATCCAGAGTTCAAAGGTGCTGCCCACCCCTTCCTTGCTTTCGACCCGCAGAAACCCGTTGTGAAGCTGCGCCACGCGCTGCACCAGCGTCAACCCCAAGCCGATGCCGTGCGGCGCACCGGGATTCACGGGGACGCGCGTAAACGGCTGGATGATCTGCTCGATCCGGTTTTCAGGAATGCCCATGCCTTCATCCTGGATGATCCAGCCGACGTGGCTGGGCCGGGCAGCGGATGCCAGCCGGATGGTGCGCGATGTGGGCCGGGCATAGACGATGGCGTTGTCGAGCAGCCGCACCAATGCCTCGCGTAGCAGGTCATACTTGCCATAGGCCACCACGGGGTGCGGGGGGTCTTCATACACGACTTGCAGATCGGTTTGGTCCAGGTTTGGGCGCAGCACATTCACGCTATCGCGCCACAGCGCCATGGGCTCCAGGGGATAGAGTTCGCCGGAGTGGAGTGCAGTTTCGCTCAAACTGGCCAGCGTGAGAAAGCTCTCGATCAGGTGGTGAAGTCTCCGGCTGCCCTCCAAGATGGCATCAAGCGAGTGTTGCAGGTCAGCACGGAGCATC
The DNA here is from genome assembly GCA_964649925.1 of uncultured Litorilinea sp. Classification (GTDB taxonomy): domain Bacteria; phylum Chloroflexota; class Anaerolineae; order Caldilineales; family Caldilineaceae; genus QEUY01. The sequence continues at coordinate 2,881 of CAZYQJ010000323.1, read as the reverse complement.
TTCTGGCCCAGTTCATCCTGCAGCAGTTCGGCGTATCCCATGACAAAGGTCAGCGGCGTACGGAATTCATGCTGCACCAAGGCGATGATCTGGTCGCGCACCGCGTCCACCTGGCGCTGCACCGCTTCCTCCACCATGCCGCGGCGGACAAGTACATTACGCACCGTCGCCAGCAGATCGTGGCTATCCAGCGGTTTCACCAGATAGTCCTCGACGCCGCATTCTTTGGCACGCCGCCGGTCCTGCGGGGTGGCATAGCCGGTTAAAAAGACGACCGGCAGGTGAAACAGCCGTTCATCCGTCCGGATCGCGTGCAGCAGCCCGTAGCCGTCGAGCCGGGGCATGACCACATCGGACAGGATCATGTCCACATGGCATTGGTGGAGCAGGTTGAGCGCGTCCTGACCATCACGGGCGACGATCACGAAATAGCCTTGATCCCTCAATAATCCGCAGATTGCTTTGCTCAATGTGGCGTCATCTTCGACGACTAGAATCGTAGCTGGGTATGGGTATGCCATCGTGGGGGAGGCGGCGGCAGGTGACTGGTCCTGATTCGGCATGGACAAATTCTTCCCCCAAGTGGGGAGCATCTACGGGGTGGGCTTTAGAAAGATCACCCCCAACGGCGGTAAGTTCAACGGCGCGGAAAAGGCGCAGTTCTGCCAGGGCAGCGCTTCAGCAGAAAAGGGATGGGCGTTGCCAACCCCGCTGCCGCCGTACTCTGGGCGGTCGCTGTTCATAATCTCGGTATACCGGCCATCCAACGGCAGGCCGACCCGGTAGCCCAGACGCGGCACAGGGGTGAAGTTGCAGACGATTACGAGGGAATCCGCGGGGACAGCGCTGCGCCGCACAAAGCTGATGATCGAGTGGTCGGCGTCGCTGATATCAATCCATTCAAAGCCCTCCCAACTGCTGTCAATCGTATAGAGTGCGGGTTCAGATAGATAGAGATGGTTGAGGTCCATCACATAGCGCTGAAGCCGTTGATGGTCCTCCCACTGGAGCAGATGCCAATCCAGGCTGTACGCCTCATTCCACTCGCTGAACTGGCCGAATTCGCCGCCCATAAAGAGCAGCTTTTTACCGGGATGGCCCGCCATGTATCCATAGAGGGCGCGCAGGTTGGCGTATTTCTGCCAGACATCCCCCGGCATTTTATCCAGCATGGATCGTTTGAGGTGAACCACTTCATCATGGCTGAAGGGCAGTATGAAGTTCTCACTAAACGCATAGATCAGGCTAAAGGTCACCTCGTTCTGATAATAGCGCCGGTGGATCGGGTCCTTTTGCATGTAGCTGAGCATGTCATGCATCCACCCCATATTCCACTTCAAGTCAAACCCCAGCCCTCCCATATAGGTAGGCCGGGTGACCATCGGCCATGAGGTGCTTTCCTCGGCAATCGTCAGCGTGCCTGGGACTTCCTCGTGGGTGATCTCGTTGAAGCGCCGGATGAAGTCAATCGCCTCCAGGTTTTCACGGCCTCCATAACGGTTGGGGATCCACTCGCCCGGTTCGCGGCTGTAATCGAGGTAGAGCATAGAGGCCACCGCATCCACACGCAGCCCGTCGAGATGATACTCTTTGAGCCAGAAGAGCGCACTGCTCAAGAGAAAGTTGCGTACCTCATTGCGCCCAAAGTTGAAAATCTTTGTTCCCCAATCGCGATGTTCCCCCTGGCGCGGGTCCGAGTGTTCATAGAGGTGCGTGCCGTCAAAGAAGCCCAGCCCGTGGGCATCGCGCGGGAAGTGCGCCGGAACCCAATCCAGGATCACGCCGATATTATGTTGGTGGCAGTAATCGACAAAGTATTTAAACTCATCGGGGTTGCCAAAGCGGCTGGTGGGGGCGAAATAGCCAGTCGTCTGATAGCCCCAGGAACCGTCGTAAGGGTGTTCCGTGATGGGCAGCAGTTCGATATGAGTGTACCCCATCTGCTGCACATAGTCCACCAACTGGTGCGCCAGGTCCTGATAGCTCAGAAAGCCGTTGGTCTCCGGCACGCGCCGCCAACTGCCCAAATGCACCTCATAGATGTTGATGGGCTGGTCGAGCGCCTGGCGCTGCGGGCGGTTTTCCAGCCAGGCGTCATCGTTCCAGACATATTTGGTGATATCCCAGACGCGCGAGTCGGTGCTGGGGCGCATTTCAGCATAAAAGCCGTAGGGGTCCGTCTTGTCCATCTCATAGCCCATAAAGCGCGACTTGACCGCATATTTGTAGTGCATCCCTTCGGGCAGGTTGGGGATAAACAATTCCCAGATACCGGCAGGCTGGTGGCTGTGCATCGGGTGGGCGCGTGTGTCCCAGCCATTAAACGGCCCCACCACACTGACCCGTTCCGCATTGGGGGCCCAGACGGCGAAGTTGACCCCGCGCACCCCGTCGACCTCGCGAAAGTGTGCGCCCAATTTTTCATAGCTGTAGAACAGGTTGCCTTCGCCCAGCAGAAAGATATCGTAGTCGGTGATCATAGGCGGAAAGCGGTAAGGGTCTTCCAATTCGATCTCGCGCCCGGTGGGATCGGTGACGATCAGCCGGTAGGCAAACGGGGCGGCGCGCTGTGGGAAGATGGCTTCATAGAATCCGGCCTCATGGACGCGCGCCATGGGGGTACGCGTACCGTTCTCCAGATCAAGCACGGCCACTTCGCTGTCGAGCGGGCGAAAGGCGCGGATGACCAGGAAGTCACCCTCGCTGCCCGTCACCACATGCGGTCCCAAGATGGACAAGGGCGCGCCGTGATACCCGTAGACGATGGCCTGAATGTCGGCGCCGGGTGCGGTCACGCGCCCAGGTTCAACAGCCGGTTGCGTTTGTTCGCTCGTCATGCCCTGTTCCTTTAGATGGCCGTCTATGTCAGTCTCCCGGACTG